>CALBTN010000312.1 GCA_937967345.1 uncultured Rubrivivax sp.
GCTGTCGGTGAGCAGCTCGCGCGAGCTGTACCGCGCGCAGATCGCCACCGAGAAGGACGAGCTGGAGCAGGCGCCCGAAGAGGAGAAGGCCGAGCTGGTGCTGATCTACCAGTCCAAGGGCCTGACCGAGGCGCAGGCCAGGTTACTGGCCGAACGCCTGATGGCGCGGCCCGACACCGCGCTGGACACGCTGGTGCGCGAGGAGTTGGGCATCGACCCACAGCGGCTGGGCGGCTCGGCCGCGGCGGCGGCGGCGGTGTCCTTCGGCCTGTTCGCCCTCGGTGCGCTGTTTCCGGTGGCGCCGCTGGCGCTGCTGGACGGCCCGGCCGCGCTGCTGGCGGCGATCGGCGCCAGCACGGTGGCGCTGTTCGGCATCGGCGCCGCGACCAGCCTGTTCACCGGCCGCCATCCGTTGTTTGCCGGCAGCCGCCAGGTGGCGATCGGGCTTGGCGCTGCGGCGTTGACCTACGGGCTGGGGCGGCTGATCGGCGTCAACCTGGGCGGCTGACGGGCCTTCGCTGCAAGGTTTGGCCGAAGCTGACGCCGTCGGGCGGTGTGCACCCGCGGCAGATCGCGACACCCGTTGTCAGGCGCGAGCTGCGCGAGGAGCGGCCGGGCCGCCGTCTCGCGCCGGGGGCGTTCAGGCCGCGGCGCCGGGCCCGCCCAGACGGCCGCCGAGGCGCTCGCTCAAGTGCTGGCGAATGGTCTTGACCAGCTCTTCGGTCTCCATCGGCCCGAGCCGCTCGACCGCCTTGCCCTGCACGACGAAGCCCATCATCAGCAGATCGCGCAGCTTCTTGAACGCCTTCGGGTTGTCCTTGCCGCACACCGACGGGTTGTCGTGCAGCACGGCTTCGATCACGCCGGGGTCGAGCAGCCGCACCTGGCAGATCGCGGCTTCGCGCGCGATCTCCTTCATCACGCCTTCGAGCTGGCTGCCCCAGAACTGGGCTCGGATCTTGTCGCTCATTGCAGGCTCCACGGAAGTAGGCAGGTTGGCTCGGGCTCGCGCGGACGCGGTGCCGGCTTCATTTGACGACGGGCATCCAGCCCGGCCCCGGGTCGTAGGCGGTGATCCGCGCGACCTTGGCCGCGGTCTGTTCGCCGAAGTCGCGCTCGAAGACGATGCCGCTCATGCCGCACATGAAGGTCTTGACGCCCGACGACAGGTAAGCCGCCGGCCAGGCGAGCAGCGCGACGCCGCCGATCAGCTGGCCGCCGACGCGCCAGTCGCGTGCGCCGCCCGGGGCATGCGCGCCTTGGCTGCTGAGCACGCGGAAGTAGTAGCCGTGGAACGGCGTGGCCTCGGTGCGTGCGGCCAGCTTGCCCGGGCTGGCTTCGGCCAGGCGCGGACCGGCCGGGCTGGCCGGCTCGCCCGGCGGTGTCGGCCAGTACAGCCCGTCGTGCTTGCCGGGGCTGGACAGCAGCCGGTCGCTGTATTCGAGCAGGCCGTCGCCATCGCGGTCGAGCGCGGCGTAGTCCTGCTGCATGTCGATGAAAGCGCGGCACACCTGGATCGCGTCGAGCTCGTTGTGGCCGATGCGCCGCGCCACCAGCTCGTTGGCGCCGGCCTTGGCGTCGAAGCTCCAGCCGCCGCCGCGCTTGACCAGCGGGATCGGCATCGGCCAGTCGTCGGTGCCGACGCTGAGCACCGCCTTGGTCTCGCCGTCGCGCTGGATCTCGTGCGCCGCGTCGTAGGCGGCGACGAACTCTTGCCGCGCCTCGCGGTCGGCCTCGGCGTCGCCGGAATCGACCACGCGCTCGCTGCCCGGACCCAACAGCCGCGCCAGCGCCTTGCGGTCGTCGCTGCGCAGCGCCTGGATCAGCGCGGCGACGCCGGCCTCGGGGGTCGCAAACACCGTCGCCTGCGGTTGCGCCGTCTTGGCCGCGGGCGCGCTGGCCTGCGCGTTGGCATCGTTGGCAACGCCGGCCAGGCCGGTCAGCGCCAGCAGCACCGCGGCGCTGAGGGCCGACAACGGGCCGATGCGGGCGCGGTGCGCGCCGGCTGGGATGGGCAATGCATTCATCGTGTGATCCTGTGCGTCGAGTGATGCGGCAGCGGCGGGGTGGCGCGAGCTCATCGCCGGCCTCCACCGCCGCGCCCACCCCCGCCACCGCCGCGCATGCCGCCGCCGCCCGATGGCCGCGCCGCCGGCGCGGACCGTGCGCTGCCGCCGCTGCCCATGCTGGAGTGGCCACGGTCGGAAGCGGCGCGCGTGCTGGCGCCGCTGCCGCCGGCAAAGGCGCTGCCGCGGTCGGCTTGCGCAGGCGATGCGCGCTGGCCGGCCCCGGCGCCGCCGCGATCGCCACCGCTGTCGCGCGAACCGGCCTGCGCAGCGCCGCGATCGCCGCCGCGGTCGCCGCCCAGGTCGCGCGTGCCCGCCTGCGCACCGCCGCGGTCGCCGCCCAGGTCGCGCGAGCCGGCGCTGCCGCGGTCGGCGCTGCCGGCGCGGTCGCGCTGCGCCTGCTGCAGCCCTTGGCGGTCCTGCAGCCCCTGGCCGCCGAGCCCGTCGTCGCGGCCGCGGAACTGGTCGCGCGCCTGCGCGGCCTGGCGGTCGCGGCTGCCGGCGTACTTGTCGCGCGAGCCCTGGTCGCGGTACGGCACCGCGCCGCGCCGGTTGCCGTCGTGCTGCCAGTTCTTGTTGCTGATGTTGGTGCGGTTGAAGTTGTTGTAGCGGTTGATGTCGATGTCGACGTCGCCGTGGCCCCAGCCGATGTTGCCCCACAGCGCCGCACCCGCGGCCAGGCCCACGCCCCAGAAGAAGCCGCTGGCCAGCGGTGTGGCCACCGGCGGGTACCAGTACGGCGGGTAGTACGGCGGATAGGCCGGATACGGCCAGCCGCCGTAGACGTAGGTCGGCTGGTAGGTCGGCACGTACACCACCTGCGGGTTGGCCGGCTCGATCACGATGACCTGCTTGCTCTCCTGCGTCTCGGTCTTGACCGTCTGCTGCTCGTTGCTGTTCAGGTTGCCGGCGGCTTGCGCCTTGTGGCGCAGCGACTGCACCGCGTCGAGCAGCTGCTTTTGCTGGCCGAGGAAGGCGTCGCCGAGCTTTTGCGTCCAGGCCAGGTCCTCGTTCATGCGGCTGAGCACGTCGGGGAAGGCGGCCAGCGACTTCACGCTCGCGTCCCAGCTCTGCTTTTGCAGCGCGTCCTCGAGCGCCTTGTCCTTCAGGTTCGGGTTGGACTTGCGCCAGCGCGCGGCCTCGACGATCTCAAGCGGGTAGGTCGACGCCATCAGCAGCTGCGACAGCAGTGCGTCGGGGTACAGCGCGATCGGCGCGACCATCGCTTCGAGCTCGCCCTGGCTGAACGGGGCCGGCGCGTTGGCAGTGGGCGCGGCCGCAGCGGGCGTGGTCGCGGGTGCTTGCGCGTGCAGCGCGGGCGTGAGCCCCAGCGCCAGCGACAGCATCAGGAGGGTCGGCGGTTTCAGCTTCATTGGCGCGGCTCCACGGTGTGCCTGAGATTTTAGGCACGCCCGTGTGGTCACCGCCCCCTTCTTCGAGAGGGGGGCGGCGGCCAGAACCGGCGCCGATCATGTTGGCGTCACGGCGCGGGCCGGCGGGCCGGGACGCGGTGAGCGGCGAGCAAAATAGCCGCCGGCG
>CALBTN010000313.1 GCA_937967345.1 uncultured Rubrivivax sp.
GTGCAGCGCCAGGTCGAGGTCGCTGTGTAGTCCGAGCCTGGCCATCGCTCGCGCCGGGCCGCTGCGCGGCGCGGGCGATGTCGGCGGGGAGGAGGGTTCGGCCACGGTCGACCACATCGGGCAAGTCGCGAGCGCTGGCGACTGTACAAGCCCGGCGCGGCGTGCGGCGCTGGGCATACTGCAGCCCAGCGCCTCAGCGCCTCAGCGCCTCAGCGCGCCCGTTGCTTGCCATGACCTCACGCACCTACACCGTTGCCGACTTCGATTTCGAGCTCCCGCCCGAGCTGATCGCCCAGCACCCCAGCGCCGAGCGCAGCGGCTCGCGGCTGCTCGATGGCCGCGCGCGCGTGCCGCTGGACCATGCATTCCGCGACCTGCCGCAGCTGCTGGGCCGCGGCGATCTGCTGGTGTTCAACGACACCCGGGTCATCAAGGCGCGGCTGTTCGGCGAGAAGCGGCCCAGCGGCGGTGCGGTGCAGGCGCTGGTCGAGCGCGTGCTGCCGGGCAACGAGGTGCTGGCGCAGCTGCGCGCCAGCAAGTCGCCCAAACCGGGCGGCGTGCTGCGCTTTGCCGGTGCCTTCGATGCCGAAGTGCTGGGCCGCGCCGGCCCCGGCGCTTCGCTGTTTCGCTTGCGCTTTCCGTCCGAGCCCTTCGCACTGCTGCAAGCGCATGGCCGGGTGCCGCTGCCGCCGTACATCACCCACCCGGACGCGGCCGAGGACGAACAGCGCTACCAGACCGTGTTCGCCGCCCGCCCCGGCGCAGTGGCCGCGCCGACCGCGGCGCTGCATTTCGACGCCGCGCTGCTGCACGCGCTCGACGCCCGCGGCGTGCAGCGCACCGCGGTGACCCTGCACGTGGGCGCCGGCACCTTCCAGCCGGTGCGCGCCGCGACCCTGGCCGAACACCGCATGCACCACGAGTGGTACGAGGTCGGCGCCGGCGCGGTGCAGGCGATCGAGGCCACGCGCGCGGCGGGCGGGCGCATCGTCGCGGTGGGCACCACCACGCTGCGCGCGCTGGAGTCGGCGGCGCGCGGCGGCGCGCTGCGCCCCGGCGCGGCCGAGACCGACATCTTCATCACGCCGGGCTTCGAGTTTCGTGTGGCCGACCAGCTGCTGACCAACTTCCACCTGCCGCGCAGCACGCTGCTGATGCTGGTCAGCGCCTTCGCCGGCTACGACCACGTGCGCGCGCTGTACCGCCACGCGATCGAGGCGCGCTACCGCTTCTTCAGCTACGGCGACGCGATGCTGCTGGCGCGCTGAAGTCCGCAGCGGCGGCGGTGAAAACCGCGCGGCGACAATGCCGCCCCATGTTGAAGTTCGAACTGCTGGGCACCGAAGGCGCCGCGCGGCGCGGCCGCCTGACCTTGAACCACGGCGTGGTCGACACGCCGATGTTCATGCCGGTGGGCACCTACGGCACGGTCAAGGGCGTGTTGCCGCAATCGCTGCTGGACATGGGCGCGCAGATCATCCTGGGCAACACCTTCCACCTTTGGCTGCGCCCGGGGCTGCAGGTGATCCAGCGCTTCGGCGGACTGCATCGCTTCGAAGGCTGGTCCAAGCCGATGCTCACCGACAGCGGCGGCTTCCAGGTCTGGAGCCTGGGCGGCGCCGACGGCAAGGGGCGCCAGATCAGCGAGCAGGGCGTGAAGTTCGCGTCGCCGGTCAACGGTGACAAGCTGTTCCTGACGCCCGAGCTGAGCATGCAGATCCAGACCGTGCTGAACAGCGACATCGTGATGCAACTGGACGAATGCACGCCGTACCAGACCGCGGGCCAGCTCACCAGCGAAACCCAGGCGCGGCGTTCGATGGAGCTGAGCCTGCGCTGGGCGCAGCGCAGCCGCGATGAGTTCCAGCGGCTGGGCAACCCGAACGCGCTGTTCGGCATCGTGCAAGGCGGCATGTTCGAGGCGCTGCGCGCCGAGTCGGCGGCGGCGCTGGCCGGGATGGACTTTCCCGGCTACGCGATCGGCGGCGTCAGCGTCGGCGAGCCCAAGCCCGAGATGCAGCGCATCATGGCGCACACGCCGCCGCTGCTGCCGGCGCACAAGCCGCGCTACCTGATGGGCGTGGGCACGCCGCAGGATCTGGTCGAAGGCGTGACGCGTGGCATCGACCTGTTCGACTGCGTGATGCCCACGCGCAATGCGCGCAACGGCCACCTGTTCACCCGCTTCGGCGATCTGCGCATCCGCAACGCGCGCTACCGCAGCGACGAGCGGCCGATCGACCCCAGTTGCAGCTGTACCGCCTGTCGCGGCTTCTCGCGCGCCTACCTGCACCATCTGGACCGCTGCGGCGAGATGCTCGGCCCGATGCTGGCCAGCATCCACAACCTGCACTACTACGTCAACCTGATGCGCGAGCTGCGCGACGCGCTCGATGCCGGTGCACTTGCCGCCTGCACCGCGCGCTTCGCTGCCGAGCGCGCTGCCGGCGTGGACTGACCGGGCGGCGTGTGCCGTTGGCGCGCAGCCTGCCGCGCCAAGCGTCAGACCGCGCGCTGCTGCAGCAGATGCCGCGCGCCGTCGAACTGGCCCAGCGTGCGCGCCAGCCACGGCAGTGCGGCGTGCAACTGCGCGTGCAAGGTGTGCGGCGGGTTGATCACGACCACGCCGCTGCCGGCGAGGCCAAAACCCAGCGCGTCGGTGGGCTGCAGCAGCAGCTGCGCGTGCAGCCAGCCGGCCGGTGCCAGCGCCTGCAGCCCTTGCACCAGCGCCGCCGCGCCCGGCTTGGTGACGAGCGGGTACCACACCATGTAGACGCCGCCGGCCAAGCGGCGCAGTGCGTCGTCCATCGCCTGCAGCACGCGGCCGTAGTCGGCCTGGCCCTCGTAGCTCGGGTCCAGCAGCACCAGCGCGCGCCGTGTCGGCGGCGGCAGTTGCGACTTCAGCGCGGCAAAGCCGTCGGCGCGCTGCAGCTCGACGCCGCGCGTGGCGCCCAGCAGCTCTTGCAGCGCAACGTGGTCGGTGGGGTGCAGCTCGAACAGCCGCAGCTGGTCTTGCGCGCGCAACTGCTGCAGCGCGAGCAGCGGCGAGCCCGGATAACAACGCAACGCGCCGTCGGGGTTCAGCGCGCGCACCTGCTTGACGTAGTCGGCCACCGGCGCCGGCATCGCGGCGTCGGCCAGCGGCCACAGCCGGCCGATGCCCTGGCGGAACTCGCCCTTCTTCAGCGCCTGCGGTGAATCCAGCAAGTAGCGCCCGGCGCCGGCGTGCACGTCGACGACGCGAAAGCCCTTGTCCTTGAGCGCCATGTGGCGCAGCAGCTGCAACAGCACCACGTGCTTGAGCACGTCGGCGTGGTTGCCGGCGTGAAACGCGTGGCGGTAGGCCAGCATGGCTTCACCGCCAAGCGGCGCGCCGCGCCTCGAACAGGTCGCGCAGGTTGACTTCGCGCGGGCCCGGCAGCAGCGCGGCCTCGTCGCCGGCTTCGATGCTGCCGGGTTCGATCACGCTGAGGTAAGCACCGCAGTAGGTCGACTGCAGCATCAGCTTGCTCGCCTGGTTGAAGCCCATCGCGTGGTCGAACTTGCAGCAAGGCCGCCGCGGCTCGCTGACGGCCAGCACGCAGTGCGGCAGGCGCAAATAGTCTCCGATCCAGATGTCGCCCTCGAGCATGCCTTGCAGCGTCAGGTTCTCGCCCATCGCGCCCGGGTCGAGCACGTCATCCCAGGCCGCCACCCGCGCTTGGGCGCGCACCACCTGCCAGAACGCATAGTGCTCGTGCGGGTAGGCGTAGACCGACTTGCTCAGCCCGCCATGCACGCTGAGGTCGGCCTGCTCGTCGCCGGCCAGGCCGAGCGCGCGCACCGTGACCGCGCCGGCCACCGGCTGCTTGCCGTAACCGGTCAGCACCTCACGCTGGCCGATGGTGCGCCGCACGGCACGCCCGACGTTGACACTGAGCACTCGAATCATGGCTTCCCGCCGCGGAACGCGAGGTCGAACTGGAATTGCTGCGATGCAGCATCGAGAGCATATCCGGCCGGTCGCCGCTCGAGGTGCGCAGCGTCAAAGCCGCGCCACGCACCCGGTTGCGCTTGCTGCAGGCAAGCGGCACGCTCCCGGTGCGAAACGTGGTCGGCCATTGTGGCGACAATTGCGAGGTTCGGCGCGCCCGGCAACACCAGCCCGGCCGCGCCTTCGACTTTTCGGCTAGACGATTGGAGTTGTCATGAATCACCCCTCGATGGAAGGCCAACGGCTGAACGTGCCGGCGTACGTCAAGCACGCGCGGCTGATCGCCTGGGTCGCGGAAATCGCCGCACTGACCGAGGCCGCCGACGTGCACTGGTGCGACGGCTCGCAGCAGGAGTACGACCGGCTGTGCGAGCTGTTGATCAGCGCGGGCACCTTCAAGCGGCTGAACCCGGCCAAGCGCCCCGACAGCTACCTGGCCTGCAGCGACCCGAGCGACGTCGCCCGCGTCGAGGACCGCACCTTCATCTGCAGCCAGCGCCAGCAAGACGCCGGCCCGACCAACAACTGGATGGCGCCGCAGCAGATGCGCGCGCTGCTGCAGACCGGCCAGGTCGACGGCACGCCGGGCCTGTTCAGCGGCGCGATGCGCGGGCGCACGCTGTACGTGGTGCCGTTCTCGATGGGGCCGCTGGGCTCGCACATCTCGCACATCGGTGTCGAGCTGTCCGACAGCCCCTACGTCGCGGTCAACATGCGCAAGATGACGCGCATGGGCCGCCCGGTGCTCGAGCTGCTGGGCGGCGACGGCCACTTCGTTCCCTGCGTGCACAGCGTGGGCGCGCCGCTGGCGCCGGGCGAGCAGGACGTGCCGTGGCCGTGCAACAAGACCAAGTACATCGTGCACTACCCCGAGACGCAGGAGATCTGGAGCTACGGCTCGGGCTACGGCGGCAACGCGCTGCTGGGCAAGAAGTGCTTCGCGCTGCGCATCGCCTCGACCATGGGCCGCGCGCAGGGCTGGCTGGCCGAGCACATGCTGATCCTGGGCGTGACCTCGCCGCAGGGGCGCAAGCACCACGTGGCCGCGGCCTTTCCCAGCGCCTGCGGCAAGACCAACTTCGCGATGCTGGTGCCGCCCAAGGCCTTCGCCGGCTGGAAGGTCACCACCATCGGCGACGACATCGCCTGGATCAAGCCCGGCAGCGACGGGCGGCTGTACGCGATCAACCCCGAAGCCGGCTACTTCGGCGTGGCGCCGGGCACCAACACCAAGACCAACCCGAGCTGCATGAAGTCGCTCGAGCGCGACGTCATCTTCACCAACGTCGCCCTCACCGACGATGGCGACGTCTGGTGGGAAGGCATGACCGATACGCCGCCGGCGCACCTGATCGACTGGCAGGGCCGCGACTGGACGCCCGAAACCGCGCGCGGCGCCGACGGCAAGCTGCGGCCGGCCGCGCACCCGAACGCGCGTTTCACCGTGGCTGCGACCAACAACCCGGTGCTCGACCCCGAGTGGGACAACCCCGACGGCGTGGCGATCGACGCCTTCATCTTCGGCGGCCGGCGCTCGACCACCGTGCCGCTGGCGACCGAAGCGCGCAGCTGGACCGAAGGCGTGTACATGGCGGCCACCATGGGCAGCGAAACCACCGCGGCGATGGCCGGCAGCACCGGCGCGGTGCGGCGCGACCCCTTCGCGATGCTGCCGTTCATCGGCTACAACATGGCCGAGTACTTCCAGCACTGGCTGGAGCTGGGCGCCAAGTTGCAGGCTTCTGGGGCCACGCTGCCGAAGATCTTCTGCGTCAACTGGTTCCGCAAGGGCGCCGACGGCAAATTCGTCTGGCCCGGCTACGGCGAGAACATGCGCGTGCTGCTGTGGATGCTGGGCCGCGTCGAAGGCAAGGCCGACGGGCGCGACAACGCCTTCGGCGTCAGTCCGCGCTACGAGGATCTGAGCTGGGAAGGCCTGAACTTCACGCGCGAGCAGTTCGCTGCGGTCATCGGCATGGACCACGCCGACTGGCAGCGCGAGCTGAAGCTGCACGAAGAGCTGTTCCAGCGGCTGGCGCACGGTTTGCCGGCCGAGCTGCCCGCCACCCGCGAACGCATCGCCGCCAAGCTCGCGGCTTGAGCGCGCACCGGCCCGGCGCGCGTTGAAGCTGCAGCTGCTGTCCGACCTGCACCTCGAGTCGGAAGCCTTCGAGCCGCAGCCTGCGCCCGGCGCCGACGCGCTGGTGCTGGCCGGCGACATCGACGCCAGCTGGGCTGGCTTTGATCGATTTGCCGGCTGGCCGGTGCCGGTGCTGTTCGTCGCTGGCAACCACGAGTTCGACGGCCGCGAACTGAACGACGCCTGGCCGGCGCTGCGCGCGCGCACCGAAGCGCTGGGCTGGACGATGCTCGAGTGCAGCAGCGTCGTGCTGCGCGACCGCGACGGTCAGCGCCTGCGCTTCGCCGGCACCATCCGCTGGAGCGACTTCGATGTCTTCGGGCCGCAGAAGCAGCCGTCTGCGGTGAGAGCGGCGGCTTACTTCATGAAGCTGATGCGGGCCACCCGATGCGGCGCGCCGTTCGATGCCGCCGCGGTGCGCGACGAGGCGCTGAACTGCCGCCGCTGGCTGGCCAACGAGCTGGCGGCACCCGCCAACGGGCGTTGGGACAAGACCGTGGTGGTGACGCACTTTGCGCCCAGTCTGCGCAGTGCCGACCCGCGCTACGGTTCGCAGCCGGGTACCGCGAGCTTTTGCAATGCCGACGACGACTTGCTCGCCGCGGCCGACCTGTGGCTGCACGGCCACCTGCATTGCCGCCATGACTACCTGGTTGCGCGCGCCGGCCGGCCGCCCACCCGCGTGGTGTGCCAGTCGCGTGGCCTGGGCGACAAGAGCGAACCCGACGGTTTCGATCCGTTCAAGCTGATCGAAATCTAGCCCGCAGCCGTCAGCGCCGGCGCGCAGCCGGCCGCCGGCGCGGCGCGGCGGCCGGTGCGGGTGCAGGATCCAGCGGCCGGCTGACGTCGGCCAGCAACATCACGCTGCGCACCACGTCCTGCACGGCCTCGGCCAGGTCGGCCGGCGGCTCCAGCGTGTCGATCAGCTGCAGCAGGGCATCGGCGTCGTCCAGATCGTCGGCATCGAAGTGCAGGTAGATCAGCGCCAGCGGCTCCAGCAGCTGCGCGTCGTCGAGGCGGCTCAGGCCGAGAAAGCGCTCGATCGCCGCGGCGAAGCCAGCGGCCCATGGCAGCACGCATTCCGACACCGTGGCCGCGCCGTCCAGCTCGAAGATCCACGGATCGAACCACTGGCGCGCGCCGATCGCGGCTTGCAGCGTGGCGTGGCGCTGCTGCACCAGGCGGTGGATGCGCGCGGCATCGAAGCCGGCCGGCAGCGCACGGCCGTCCACATCGGTGATCCAGCGTTGCCACTGCGCGGGGTCGATGCGACCCGGCTGCAGCAGCACGCCGCACAGAAAGCCGTCGATCGCGCTGACGTCCAGCGGCTGCAACGGTGCCGGCACGCGGTCGAGCCGATCCTGCAACTCACGGATGTCTTGCTCCTCGCGCGCGTTCGCGTCCGGGCCGGGCGGTGGGGTGGATTCCATGCGGCGATTGTCTCGCCGCGGCGCTGCACTGCGGGCCGGCTCGATCAAGTTAGGGATGGTTTGCCAGAGCCAGCCTGCCTACAGTCCGGCCTTCGAGCTGTCACACGAGCCAAGATTTGCGCGGCAAGCGCACCAGGCACCGCCCAGGGTCGAGTACGCGGGCCTGCAACGATCCCAACGACGTCCTCTTCGTGAGGACTTCTACAAGCCCGCCGGTCGCCGGCGGGCTTTTTTTCGCCCCGCTGGCCGGGCCGCGCCCGCGGCGGCCGGTGCGGCAGCGGCCGCTAAACTGCTTCGATGAAGGAAGCGCCGTATGCGTGGGTGGTGGTCTGGGCGACGTTCTTTGCGCTGGCCATCATCTTCGGCGTGTCCTATTCGTTCGCCGCGTTTTTCGCGTCGTTTGCCGACGAGTTCGGCGCGCAGCGCGCCGATGTCTCGCTGGTGTTCGGCCTGTCGGGGGCGGTGTACTTCGTGTTCGGCGCGGCCGCCGGCATGCTGGCCGACCGCTTCGGCCCGCGCGCGGTGACCTGCGCCGGCATGCTGCTGATCGCTGCCGGGCTGGCGCTGTGCAGCTTTGCCGGGTCGATGCCGATGGTCTATGCCGCCTACGGGGTCGGCGTCGGGCTGGGCATCGCCTTGGTCTACACGCCGGCCATCGCCTGCGTGCAGCCGTGGTTCACCCAGCGCCGCGGCTTTGCCGCCGGGCTGGCCAGCGCCGGCATCGGCGCCGGCACGCTGGCGGTGCCGCTGATCGCCAGCGCGGGCATTGCGCTGGCACAGTGGCGCGGTGCGATGCGTGCGCTGGCGCTGGGTGTGCTGGTGCTGGGGCTGTCGGCGACCTGGCTGCTGCGGCGTGCGCCGGCCGCCAGCGCGGCGCGCAGCGATCAGGTTCCGGGCCTGAGCCTGGGCCAGGCGCTGCGCGACCGCCGCTACGGCTGGCTGTACCTGAGCATCGTGCTGTCGGCGCCGGGCATGTTCATCCCGTTCGCGCACGTGTCGGCGGCGGCGCGCGACATCGGCATCGATGCCGCGCGCGCGGTCGGCCTGGTCGGGCTGATCGGCCTGGGCAGCCTGGTCGGGCGCTTTGTCATCGGCGCACTGGCCGACCGCATGGGCCGCGCGCGCACCCTGGTGCTGATGCAGTTGTCGGCCGGCCTGTCGTACCTGGCCTGGTACGGCGCGGGCGACTATGCGAGCCTGGCCGGCTTCGCGCTGTGGTTCGGCCTGAGTTACGGCGGCATCGTGTCGTTGCTGCCGCCGGTGGCGATGGACCTGTTCGGCGCCCGCGCGGTGGCCGGCATCATCGGCACGTTGTACAGCGGCGCGGCGCTGGGCAACCTGTTCGGCCCGGTGCTTGCGGGCTGGGTCTTCGACCGCGGCGGCAGCTACGTGCCGGTGCTGTGGGCCTGCATGGCGCTGTCGGTGCTGGCCGCGCTGGCATCGGCGCGTTTGTTAGGCTCGCGCGCCCCGGCGTACTGAGCGCCACCGACGCAATCCGCATGAAGCTGAAGATGGCACCGAACTCGCTGTTCGCGATCCTGCTGCGATCGCCGTGGTGGGCGAGCCTGGGCATCGCGCTGGCGCTGGCGCTGCTGATGCGCGCGCTGCTGCCGGCCGACTACGCGCTGGCCGGCATGATGGGAAGCTTGCCGTTCGTGGTGATCGCGGCCATCGCCGCCTGGCGCCAGTTGCGTGCGCCGAGTGCGGCGCAAACCGCGCAGACCTTGCAGCGGTTGCAGGCGATGAGCTCGCGCGAATTCGCCGACACCCTCGAGGCGGCGTTTCGCGCGCAGGGCCACGAGGTGCGGCGCTTGCCGCGCGGCGGCGCCGATCTGGAGCTGACGCTGAAGCAGCGGCGCAGCGTGGTCGCCTTCAAGCGCTGGAAGGCGGCCAACGTCGGCGTCGAGCCGCTGCGCGAGTTGCAGGCGCTGCGGCGCGAGCTCGATGCCGATGCGGCGCTCTTCGTTGCCACCGGCACCCTCAGCGAAAAGGCCGCTGATTTCGTGCGCGACAACCCGTTGCAGTTGCTCGGCGCCGACGAACTGGTGCGGCTGGTGCGTGGCGCGGGAGTGGCAGGCGCGACGCCGTCGCGCTGAGACGGTTTCGCGGCCTGGCGCTTGGCGATGCGCTACCCGCTACCGGGGCATAGCCGACACCCAATACATTCACCGCAGAGGAACGGAGGACGCAGAGTTTGCGCAGAGGAATACAAGTCTGGCTTTACTCTGCGGACCTCTGCGTCCTCCGTTCCTCTGCGGTGAAGGCTGTTCTGTATTCGGCTGCTTTGCGCCGAGGACGGTCCTCGGGCTTTCATTCCCGAACGCAACCGGGAATCACAGCTTCTCGGTCTCGCCGCTCCTGGGCTGCCACTTCATCAACCGCCGCTCGATGCGCGTGACGCCGGCGTCCAGCAGCAGCGCAAAGGCGGTCAGCACCACGATGCCGGCCATCACCGTGTTGATGTCGAAGCTGCCCTCGGCCTGCAGGATCAGGTAGCCCACGCCCTGGCTCGAGCCCAGGTATTCGCCGACCACCGCGCCGACGAAGGCCAGGCCCACGCTGGTGTGCA
>CALBTN010000314.1 GCA_937967345.1 uncultured Rubrivivax sp.
TGCCGCTGAACGCCGCCGGCGCCGTGGGCGCCTGCGTCGCCGACATGGGGCTGGATCCGCTGTGGGCGCGCGGCTTCGCGCTGATCGGCCGCTCGGCCGGGCTGGTGGCGCACCTGCTCGACGAGAAGCGCGCACCGCTGGGCCAGAAGCTGTGGGACCTGGTGCTGGCACAGGACGACAGCGCCGAGCTCGCCGGCCACGACAACCCGATCCCGCAGCGCGCGAAGTTCGCTGCCGCGAACAAGCCATGAGCGCAGTGCAGTCAGGCGCCGCCACCGGCCGTGCACCGCTGGCGGGCCTGCGCGTGCTCGACCTGTCCGAACTGTTGCCCGGGCCCTACGCCACGTCGCTGCTGGCCGACCTGGGGGCCGAGGTCGTCAAGGTCGAACGGCCCGGCGGCGACAACGCACGCGCGATCGTGCCCGACATGGTGGAGGCGCTGAACCGCGGCAAGCGCAGCATCTGCATCGACCTGAAGACCGAGGCCGGCCGCGCCGTGCTGCGCCAACTGGCCGAGCGCAGCGACGTGCTGGTCGAAGGCTTCCGCCCCGGCGTGACGCGCCGTCTGGGCGTCGACTACGAGCGCATGAGCGCCCTCAACCCACGCCTGATCTACGCCTCGGTCTCGGGCTACGGCGCCAGCGGGCCGCAGGCGCTGCGTCCCGGACACGACCTGAACTACCTCAGCGCCGCCGGCGTCGTCGGCCTGACGCAGCGCGGCGGCGCGCCGACCCACGACGTCAACATCCCGGTGGCCGACATCGCCGGCAGCATGTTCGCGGTGGTGTCCATCCTGGCCGCGCTGGCGCAGCGCGAGCGCGACGGCCGCGGCCAGTTCCTGGACGTCGCCATCGCCGACGCCGCACTGCACTGGACCACGCCGCGGCTCGGATCGTGGTTTGCGGCAAAGGAGCGCGGCACGGCGGCCGGCGCGGGTCTGCCGCGCCAGCCGGCCTATGGCGTGTACCCCACCGCCGACGGCCGCTACCTCAGCATCGCGGCGATCGAAGACCCGTTCTTCGCCCGCTTGGTCGCTGCGCTCGGGCTGACCGATCTGCAGGGGCCGGCGCTCGCGCGCCACCACGACCGCATGCCGCACCGCGCGCGCATCGACGCGGCCATCGCCGACTGCCTGCGCACACGGCCGCTCGCGCACTGGGCCGCGCTCTTCGATGCCCAGGACATCCCGTGTGCGCCGGTCAACAGCCTCGACGATGTGCTGGCCGACCCGCACTTCCTGGCCCGCGGCATGGTGAGCGAGGGTGACGGCCAGCCGCGCCTGCGCTTCCCGGTGCCGCTGCGCGACCTGCCTGCGTCCATCACCAAAGCGCCGGCGATCGGGGAGCACACGCAAACCATCCTGGCCGAGCTGGGCCTGCCGGCCGACGCGCTGGCGAACGCGACCCGATCCGAGAACTGACGCGCATGGACTTCGAACTCGCCGACTGGCAGCGCGCCGCGAGCGACGCCTTCGCCGACTATCTGGCGCGCGAAGTCGCGCCCATCGTCGGCGCCCACGAACGCGAACGCCGCCTGCCGCCGCGCGAGCTGGTGCGCGCGATGAGCGGCTACGGCCTGCTCGGCGGCCTGCTGCCCGAGGCACTCGGCGGCCAGGGGCTGGACCACGTCACCTACGGCACGCTGCTGGCGCAGCTGGCCGGCACCTGGGCTTCGCTGCGCAGCATGATCAGCACCTCGAACCTGGTGCTGTCGATCATCGCCGAGCGCGGCAGCGCCGAGCAGCGCGAGCGCTTCGTGCCGGGGTTGATCCGCGGCGACACGCTGGCCTTCTTCGGCCTGACAGAACCCAACGTCGGCTCCGACGCGAGCGGCGTGGAAACGCGCGCGGAACGCGACCCCGCCCGCGGGGGCTGGCGCCTGCGAGGGCGCAAGCTGTACATCTCCAACGGCGTGCACGCCGATCTGGGCGTGGTGTTCGCGCGCACCGGCAGCGGGGAAGATCGCGCCGTGTCGGCCTTCATCGTCGAACGCGGCATGGCCGGCTTCTCGGCGCGCGAGGTGCACGCCATGGGCATGCACTGCTGCCCGCTCGGCGAGCTGCTGTTCGACGACGTGCTGCTGCCGGCGGAGAACCTGATCGGCGCCGAAGGCCAGGCCTTCGCCATCGCCAAGCACTACCTCAACCTCGGCCGCTGCTTCGTCGCCTATGTCTGCGCCGGCGTGTCCGAAGCCGCGTACCGGGAAGCCTGCCGCTACGCCGGCCAGCGCCAGCAGTTCGGCCGGCCCATCGGCCAATTCCAGCTCGTGCAGCAGATGGTGGCCGACATGATGACGCGGGTGGAGACCTCGCGCCTGCTGGCCGCACGCGCCGCCAATGCGCTCGACCGCAGGGCGGCAGACGCGCAGCGCTGGTGCTCGATGGCCAAGCGCCACAACAGCGACGCCGTGCTGCGCGTGTGCGAGGATGCCATGCAGGTGCTGGGCGGTGCCGGCTACACCAGCGACTTTCCGCTCGAGCGCCACTACCGCGACGTGCGCCACCTCGCCATCGCCGAGGGCAGCAACCAGATCCAGGCGCTGCTGCTGGCGCAGGGTGAGCTGGGCCTGTCGGCGCTGCGCGGCTAGGGCCCGCTGGCGCCATGCAAGGAGATCGGAACCCATGACCACCCAAGCCACCCTCACCCGACTGCCCGGCACGCCGGAACCCATGCACCGCTGGCCCGGCCATGGCGGCGTGCGCATCGCCGGCGATGCCTGGGGCCCCGTCGACGGACCGCTGGTGCTGCTGCAGCATGGCGGCGGCCAGACCCGCCACGCCTGGAAGGGCACCGGCGAAACGCTGGGCGCGGCCGGCTACCGCGCCGTGGCCTTCGATGCCCGCGGCCATGGCGACAGCGACTGGTCGCCCGACGGCGCCTACGGGCAGGACACGATGGTGCGCGACCTGCAGTGCGTGATCGCCGCGCTGGGCCAGCGCCGGCCGGTGCTGGTGGGTGCGTCGATGGGCGGCGGCACCAGCCTGGTGGCTGTGGGCGAATCGCATGTCGACGCCACCGCGCTGGTGCTGGTGGACATCGCGCCGCGCATCGAGCCCACGGGCGTCGACCACATCCAGGCCTTCATGCGCCTCAAGCCCGAAGGCTTCGCCTCGCTGGAAGAGGTGGCACAGGCGATCGGCACCTATCAGCCGCACCGCAGGCGCCCGCCCACGCTCGACGGCCTGGGCAAGAACGTGCGCCTGGGCGCCGACGGCCGCTACCACTGGCACTGGGACCCGCGCTACCGCGCCGCGCCCTTCAATCTGGAGCAGCGCGCCCGGCGACTCGAGGCCTGCTCGGTGAACCTGCGCCTGCCCACGCTGCTGGTGCGCGGTGGCCTGTCTGACGTGCTGAGCGAGGCCGGCGCGCAGGAGTTCCTGGCGCTGTGCCCGACGGCGGAATACGTCAACGTCACCGGCGCCGGCCACATGGTGGCCGGCGACCGCAACGACATCTTCGCCAACGCCGTGATCGACTTTCTGGCCCGCGCCGTGCCGGTCGGTGGCGCGCCGATGCACCCGCCGCATGAGGTGCGGCCGCTCGAAGGCGACACGGGTGCCGACACGGTCGATGTGCCATGACGAACGCGGCGCGCAAGCTGCGTTCGCGGTAGCCGCAGCTTGGACGCCGTCATCGCCCTTGCCGAGCGCATTCCGCGCCGCGCGCGCGGCCTGCTGCTGGGCCTGATCGCAGCGCTGTCGTTCACGCTGCTGCACACCTCGGTGCGCTATGCCTCGCGCGAGCTGCACGTCTTCGAGATCACGTTCTTCCGCTACTTCATCGCCCTGTTCTTCATGCTGCCCGGCCTGCTGGGCAGCCGCTTCGCGGTGCTGCGCACGCAGCGGCTGCACCTGCACCTGATCCGCTGCGTGATGCTGATGATCTCGATGCTGGGGCTGTTCTCGGCGCTGACGATGTCGCCGATCTCGATGGTCACCGCGCTGAGCTTCGTCTCGCCGGTGTTCGCCTCGGTGGTCGCCATCCTGGTGCTGCGCGAACGCTCCAGCGCCCGGCGCTGGTTCGCCGTCGCGGGCGGCATCGTCGGCATGTTGCTGATCGTGCGCCCGGGCGTCGTGCCGCTGTCGCTGGGGCCGGTGCTGGCGATCTGCGGCGCCATCGCCTGGGCGGTGTCGATCATCGTCATCAAGCTGATGTCGACCACCGAGTCGAGCACGACGCAGGTGACCTACATGTCGGTGATCGTGACGCCGCTCACCTTCCTGCTCGCCGTGTGGGTCTGGAAATGGCCCAGCCTGCAGCTGCTGCCGGTGCTGGTGTTCATGGCCTTCATCGCCACCGTGGGGCAATTCGCCTACACCAAGTCGTTCAAGTACGCCGACGCCACGGCGCTGATGCCTCTGGACTTCACGCGGCTGGTGTGGGCTTCGTTGATCGGCTTCCTGGTCTTCGACGAGGTTCCCGACATCTGGAGCTGGATCGGCGGCACGGTCATTTTCCTGAATGCCGTGTACATCACCTTCCATGAATCGACCGTGCGCGCCGGCGAGCCGGACCCGTCCAAGGTGTAGTGGCCCTGGCGCTGCCCGCTCGACCGCGATCAGATGCGAACGCCCTGCCACCCTCCTCCGCCTCAGGACAGCACCATGACCCTGCCCCCGCAAAGCCCCACGCTCTACCAGGGCGGCAACATGGGCGACCTGGTGATCGACGCCATCCAGCGCGGCGGCGAGCGCGTGGCCTTCATTCACGGCGAGCAGCAAACCAGCTACCGCGAGTTCGGTGAACAGCTCAGCCGCATGGTGCAGGCGCTGACAGCCCACGGCCTGGTCAAGGGCGACCCGGTGGCCACGCTGTCGACGAACCGGCCCGAGGCCTTTCTCATCACCGCGGCGGCCTACCTGATGGGCCTGCGCGTGACCTGGCTGAACCCGAACTCGTCCGAAGACGACCATGTCTACATGCTGCGCGACTCGGGCGTGCAGTGGATGCTGGTCGACCCGCCGCACTACGGCAGCCGCGCGCTGGCACTGCAGGCGCGCGTGGGCAAGGCGCTGCGCATGGCCGGTCTCGGGCCGTGGCAGGGCCAGCTCGACATGCTGGCCGAGGCTGCGCGCTTCAGGCCCGAACGCCTGGTGGCGCGCGCCGGCGCCGACGACGTGTGCGTGCTCATGTACACCGGTGGCACCACCGGGCAGCCCAAGGGCGTGGTGCACACCCACCGCGTGCACGAGGCCATGGTGCTGATGGAGCTGGCCGGCTGGGACTGGCCGGCCGAACCGCGCTTCCTGGCCACGACGCCGATCACCCATGCCTCGGGCACCATCATCATGCCGGTGCTGCTGCGCTCGGGCACCTTCATCATGCAGAACGGCTTCGAGGTCGGCAGCTTCTGCCGGCTGGTCGAGCAGCACCGCGTCAACGCCACCTTCATGGTGCCGACCATGATCTATGTGCTGCTGGACTCGCCGCTGCGGCGTGAGCACGACCTGTCGAGCCTGGCGATGGTGATCTACGGCGCGGCGCCGATGGCGCCGGCGCGGCTGACCGAGGCCATCGGCGTGTTCGGCCCGGTGTTCATGCAGATCTACGGCCAGTCGGAAGCGCCGATGGCGCTGACCGTGCTGCACGCGCGCGAGCACGAACCCGAGCGCCAGCCGCAGCGCCTGGCAAGCTGCGGCACGCCCATGGCCGGCATCCAGTTGCGGCTGCTCGACGAACAAGGCGTCGAAGTGGCCGAGGGCGAGGTCGGCGAAATCTGCGCCCGCGGCCCGCTGGTGATGGCCGGCTACTGGAACAAGCCGCAGGAGACCGCCGCCGCGCTGCGCCATGGCTGGCTCTACACCGGCGACCTGGCGCGGCGCGACGCCGACGGCTACCTGTACATCGTCGACCGCTCGAAGGACATGATCATCAGCGGCGGCTTCAACGTCTTCCCGCGCGAAGTGGAAG
The DNA here is from genome assembly GCA_937967345.1 of uncultured Rubrivivax sp. Classification (GTDB taxonomy): domain Bacteria; phylum Pseudomonadota; class Gammaproteobacteria; order Burkholderiales; family Burkholderiaceae_C; genus Rubrivivax. Next base: position 5,910 of record CALBTN010000314.1, read on the forward strand.
ACGTGCTCAGCCAGCACCCGGCAGTGGCCGCCGCCGGCGTGGTGGGCGTGCCCGACCCGAAGTGGGGCGAAGCGGTGCATGCGATGGTGGTGCTGCGGCCGGGCGCCGGCGAAGGCACCGACGCCTTGGGTGCCGAACTGATGGCCCTGGTGCGGCTGCGCAAGGGCGCCGTGCAAACACCCAAGCACATCGCCTTCGTCGCCCAGCTGCCGGTGACTACGTTGGGCAAGATCGACAAGAAGGCCATGCGCGACCAGTTCGCGCCACGCCGGGCAGACGCTTTCGACTGAGGATCGGGCAGCGCGGCCACGCGCAGCCCAAAGCGGTCCGCATCACGATGAAACAGTACAGGCAAAGGGCCGGCCCGCCCTGCCCATGCAGTTGCCGCTCGCCAGGCGGCGTCAGCGGAAGCGGCTGAAGTCGGGCTTGCGCTTTTGCAGAAAGGCGTTGGCGCCCTCCTGCTGCTCTTCGGTCTTGAAGTAGTTCGGCGCCACCTCCTCGATCAGTTCCTTCATGTCGCGCGCCATGATGGGCTGCATGTGGTGGTAGAACGAACGCTTGACGATGCGCAGGCAGGTCGGGCTCAGCGACAGCAGCTCGTCGGCGTACTTGCGCACTTCCTCGTCGAGCTTCTCCTTCGGCACCACCGAGTTCACCAGCCCCCAGTCCAGCGCCTGCTGCGCGTTGTAGCGCCGGCACAGCATCCACAGTTCACGCGCCCGCTTGTGGCCGAGCACGTTGGCCGAGTGCGAGACGATGTAGCCCCCGGCCGGCGAGCCGACGCGCGGGCCGTTCTGGCCGAAGATGGAGTGGTCGGCCGCGATGGTGAAGTCGCAGAAGTAGGCGATGTGGTGGCCGCCGCCGATGGCATAGCCGCTGACGCGCGCGATCACCGGCTTGGGGCACTCGACGATCTGGCGGTTGAACGTGAAGTTCAGGTCCTCCAGGCCGCTCTTGCCGCCTGAGCCTTTCTCCCAGTTGACGTCGCCGCCGACGCAGAAGGCGCGATCGCCGGCGCCAGTGAGCACGATCACGCCGACGTTCTTGTCGGCCGACGCCACGTCCAGCAGCCGCTGCATCTCGACGATGTTGTCGCCGGTGAAGGCGTTCAGCGACTTCTGCCGGTTGATGGTGATGGTGCCGACGTAGTCCTTGACTTCGTAATAGATCTCTTTGTCAGACATGCTGGATCTCCAGTGCGGGTGGGTTGAGGGAATACAGGCGGGCATACAGCCAGCGACGCGGCGCGGTGTGGGTGACTCAGTTCACCTTGATGTTGGCATCGCGGATCACCTTGCCCAGCTTGGCCATTTCCGAGCGGATGTGGGCCGCGAACTCGTCGGGCGTGGAGGTGGTGATCTCGGCGCCGAAGCCGGCCATGCGTTCGCGCGTCTCGGGCAGCGCCATGACCTTGATGACGGCGGCGTTGATCTGCTCGACGATGGCCTTGGGCGTGCCCGCCGGCGCGAGCAGCCCGATCCAGGCCGTGGACTGGAAGCCCGGGTAGCCCGACTCGGCCACGGTGGGCAGATCCGGCAGCACCAGCAAGCGCTTCGGGCTGGTCGTTGCCAGCGCCTTGAGCTTGCCGGCCTTGACCTGAGCCGTCGACGAGGCCACGCTGTCCACCAGCACCGGCACCTGGCCGGCGATGACGTCGGTCACCGCCGGCGCACTGCCCTTGTAGGGAATGTGCGCGATGTCGATGGCGGCCACGGCCTTGAACAGTTCGGCGGCCAGATGGGTGGAGGTGCCGTTGCCAGACGAGGCATAACTCAACTGCCCCGGCTTGGCCTTGGCCAGCGCCACCAGTTCGGCCAACGAGTTCACCGGCTGCGCCGGGTTCACCGAGATGATGTTGGGCACCGCTGCGAGCAGGCTGATGGGGGCAAAGTCCCCGACCGGGTCATAGCTCAGCTTGCCGAACAGTGCCAGGTTGGCGCCATGCGTCGCGTTGAAGCCGATGAACAGGGTGTAGCCGTCGGCCGGCGAGCGCGCCGCGGCCTCGGCGCCGATGTTGCCGCCGGCACCGCCCTTGTTCTCGATGACGACGGGCTGGCCGAGCTGGTCGGACAGCCGCAGGGCCAGCGTGCGTGCCACGTTGTCCAGCACGCCTGCCGGCGTCGACGGCACGATGATGCGTACCGGCTTGTTCGGGTAGGCCGGCTGGGCCAGCGCCACGGTGCAGGCCGCGCCGGCCAGCACCAGCGCCAGCCCGGCGCCGGCGAGAGCTTGGAAAATGTTCGTCTGCATGTCGTGCGCTCCTTCAGCTTGCGCCCGCCTGGGTGCGCTGGCGCGCCAGCGCCACGAACCAGTTCAGGCTGTCGGGGTTGGCCATAGCGTCGCGGTTGGCGACCTTGTCGGCCGGCTGGCCGAGCAACAGCTTCTTCACCGGCACTTCGAGCTTCTTGCCGGTCAGCGTGCGCGGCACCTCGGCCACGGCGATCACGTCGTTGGGCACGTGGCGGGCCGACAGCGCGTCGCGGATGCCCGACTTGATGCGCTCGGTGAGCGCGGCGTCGAGCCGGTGCCCCGGCCGCAACACGACGAACAGTGGCATCCAGCTTTCGCGGCCAAGGAACTCGAGGTCGACCACCAGGCTGTCCATCACTTCGGGCAGCGCCTCGACCACGCGGTACAACTCGCTGGTGCCCATGCGCACGCCGTGGCGGTTGATGGTGGCGTCGCTGCGGCCGTAGATGATGGCGCCGCCACGCGGCGTGATGCGCAGCCAGTCGCCATGGCGCCAGACGCCGGGGTAGACGTCGAAGTAGCTCTCCTGCAGGCGCTTGCCGCCCGGGTCGTTCCACAGGTACAGCGGCATCGACGGGATCGGTGCGGTGCAGACCAACTCGCCCACTTCGTCCACCAGCGGCCGGCCGGCGTCGTCCCAGGCCTGCACGTTGGCACCCAGGCAGCGCACCTGCATCTCGCCCACGTACACCGGCAGCGTCGGCACGCCGCCGACGAAGGCACCTGCGAAGTCGGTGCCGCCGGACATCGGCGTGAGCCAGATATCGCGGCGCACCTTGTCGTAGACCCAGCGGTAGCTCTCTGGCGACAGCGGCGAGCCGGTCGAGCCGACGGTGCGCAGCTTGCCCATCGCCGCCACGCTGCGTGGCTCGATGCCGTGCTTCTCGCACAGGGTGAAGAACGCGGCCCCGGCGCCGAAGAAGTCGAGGCCCTCGCGGCCGCAGAAGCGCCACAGCGTCGAGTAGTCGGGCCACGCCGGGTTGCCGTCGTAAGTGCACATCACCGCGCCCACCAGCAGCGCCGCGACGTTGAGGTTCCACATCACCCAGCCGGTGGTCGTGTACCAGTGGAAGCGGTCGCCCGCGACGACGTCGTTGTGCAGCGCCATCGTCTTGACGTGCTCGACCAGGATGCCGCCGTGCCCGTGCACGATGGGTTTAGGCAGCCCGGTGGTGCCCGACGAGTACACCACCCACAGCGGATGGTCGAACGGCAGCAGCTCGATCTGCAAGGGCGCGCTGTCGCGCATCGCGTCGCGCCAGTTCACACCGTTGCGCACGGCCGCGGCATCGGCAGCCGGGTCGAGGTAGGGCACGAGCACGACGCGCTCGAGCGTGGGCAGTTGCGCGAGCATCTCGTCCAGCACGGCGCGGCGGTCGTGCGCCTTGCCGCTCCAGCGGTAGCCGTCCACGGCGAAGAGCACCTTCGGCTCGATCTGCCGGAAGCGGTCGACGACCGCGGCCACGCCCATCTCCGGCGAGCACAGCGACCACACCGCACCGACGCTGGCCACTGCGAGGAAGGCCGACACCGCCTGCGGGATGTTGGGCAGCCAGGCGACGACACGGTCGCCCGGCTTCACGCCTTGCCGGCGCAGCCACGCGGCCAGCGCTCCGACCTCGGCTTGCAGCCGCGCCCACGACACCTCGTCGCGCGCATCGGCCTCGTTGCGGAACACGATGGCCGGCCGCTCGGTGCTCGCGTTGCGGAAGATCTGGCTGACGTAGTTGGTGCGGGCGCCGGGGAACCAGCGCGCACCGGGCATGCGGCGCTCCGCAATGACGGGCGTGCGCTCGCCCTGCAGCGGCAGGTCGAAGTACTCCACGAGCGCGGCCCAGAAGCCTTCGAGATCGTCGACCGACCACTGCCACAGCGCGTGGTAGTCAGCGAAGTCGCGGCCGTGCCGCTGCTTCAGCCAGCCGATGAAGTTCGTCAGGCGCGCGCGCTCGACGCGCTCGCGACCCGGGCGCCAGATCGCATCGGGAACAGCTGCGGCGTTCATGGGTGGGTCTCCTCGTCAGGCGGCAACGGTGGCCGGGCCGGCGGCCAGGCGGACGACGCGATCACGCACCAGTTGCGCGACGGCGTCGCTGGCGAACCCGAGTTCCTGTAGCACCGCCGCGCTGTGCTGGCCCAGCCGCGGCGGCGGCGCGACGCGATCCAGCCTCGCGCCGCCCTCGCCCAGATGGGCGGGGAACGGAATCAACGGCAGCCCCGGCAACTCCGGGTGTTCGACGAATCGCGCCGCGAGCACCGGATCGGCCAGCGCCTGGGCAACGGTGTTGACCGGCCCGCACGGCAGGTCGGCTGCGGCAAAGGCAAGGACCCAGTCCGCCGCCGGGCGCGTGGCGAAGATCGCGGAGAGCGCCGCGGCCATCTCGGGCCGGTGCGTGACGCGGCCTGCGTTGGTGGCGTAGCGCGCATCGCCCACCCACTCGGGCCTGCCGATCACCGCGCAGAAGCGCGCGAACGCCGGATCGTTGACGACCGAGACGTTGAACCACTGGCCGTCGGCGGCCCGGAAGTGGCGGCTGGGCGCGGCCAGCGGCAGGTTGATGGCGCGCGCCGGCTCGCGGCCTTCGAGCGCGTACTCGGCCACACGCGTGGCCATCAGGTTGAACATGGCATCTGCCAGCACGGTCTCCACCCGCTGGCCGCGGCCGGTCTGGCGCCAGTGCATGATGGCCGCGAGGATGCCGAAAGCGCCGCACATGCCGCAGGTGACGTCGACGATCGGCAGGCCGATGCGGATCGGGTCGTCGCCGGCTTCGCCGCTGGCATAGAAGCCGCCGGCGGCGCCCTGCACGACGCTGTCCACCGCCGGTCGCAGGCGGTAGGCACCCTCCTCGCCGAAGGCGCTCACCGCTGCGTAGATGAGGTCGGGCTTCAGCGCGCGCAGTGCGTCGTAGGTCAGCCCATGCTC
>CALBTN010000315.1 GCA_937967345.1 uncultured Rubrivivax sp.
GTGCTGGTGCTGCCGGCGCACAACGAGCCCTTCCGCGGCCTGCACGCGCGGCTGGACAGCCTCGCGTCCGGACAGCAGCGCACGCTCGCGCGGCTGCGCAAGACGCTGGCCGAGCCGCGCCGCACGGTCGACGTGTTCACCGCGCTGTTCGGCCGCGCAATCGGCGACAGCGACAACTTCACGCTCAACCTGGCCACCGGCGAGAGCCAGGCCTGCCTGAACTACCTGCTGCAGCGCGGCGAGGTCACGCGCGAGATCGACGCCGGCGGCGTCGCCTGGTACCGGCTCGCCGCGTAGCGGCAAAGCCCAGGCGCTTCGGCGCCGCGCCCGGACTCACGGGTCGCCGCCCGGCTTCGGGTAGTGCAGCCCGTCTGGCGCCGACACCGCGGCCTCGGTCATGCGGGCCGGCTCGATGCGGTGCTCGCCCATCAGGTGCAGCACCTCGCGCCCGGCTTGCAGCAGGTAGTCGGCGACGATGCGGCGGTGGCAGCGCCACCACACCGCCTCGGCGCACATGATCGCGCAGCGCCGCTGGGCGCCCAGCTCGAGCAGCCGCTGCAGCCCGGTGCGAAAGGCCGCTGACAGCGCGTAGTCGGCATAGTTGTGAAAGCTCGGGTGCGTCCAGTAGGCGTTGACCTCGGGCAACACCGTCTTGGACTTGCCGCGCAGGCCGCCGAGCTCGGCGATGCGCAGGTAGTCGATGCCGGCCGCCTGCAGGCCGCCGCCGATCACGTCGTGGTTGAACTGCGGGTTGTGGCGCGAGCGCGCGACGCTGCGGATGTCGACCACCTGTTGCACCTGCGCGGTGCCCAACAACGCGGCGAACTCCGCCAGCGTGCGGTTCGAGTGTCCGACGGTGCAGATGGGAAGCTGGCTCACTGGCTGGGCATCTTGCGCTGATTGCCGTTGTACGCCCGCGGCCAAGACACTGCCGCCGCCACGGTCGCGGCGGCGGCGAGCGCGGCGGCCATGCCGCCAGATGGCGCTGAACTCAGGCGCTGAACTCAGGGCGCCGAACTCAGGGCGATCAGGGCGCTCAGGGCGTGATGACCACCAGCACGCTGCAGGGCGATATCGCGATCAGGCTCTTGGACACCGAGCCGCGCCACCAGCGCTCGGCCCAGCCCTCCAGGTGCTTGTGGCCCACGATGATCAGGTTGGCCTGCACGCGCTGCGCGACGCGCACGATCTCGTCGATCGCCACGCCGGTGACGACCTCGCCGTGCACGTCGAGCCCGGCCGCGCGCAGCCGGGCCACGCCCTCGTCGAGCACCGCCTGGAAGTGCGCCTGGTCCTCGCTGTCGGCGCCGGGGCTGTAGGCCCAGGCCTCGCCGGCGATCAGCGCCACCGGCGGCGGCATCACCGCCACCAGATGCAGCTGCGCCTGGCTCCACTGGCCGATCTCCTGGCAGTCCAGCAGCGCGCGCTGCCCCGCCTGGGAGCCGTCATAGGCCAACACGATGGTCTTGTACATGGTCGATGTCCTGATGCTTCATTGCCCGTTGCGATCCCATGGCCGAACCCCTGGCTCAACCCATGGCCCGACGCCCTACCGCGCCAGTGTCGCCCAGCGGGGCCGCTCCTACAATGCGCGCCCTTTCGACCGGCACTGTCATGTTCAAGAACGCATTGATCCTGCGCATCGAAGCCTGGGACCCGCCCGAGCGCGCAGCCATCGAGCAGCGCGCGCAGCAGCAGCGTTTCGCCGCCTGCGCCGCATCGCAAGGCGAGTCGGCCGGCTGGGTCGAGCCGCGCGGCAAGGCGCACGGCGCGATGCTCGAGCAGGTGGCGGGCCACGCCGTGCTGCAGTTGTGCATCGAACGCAAGCCGGTGCCGGCCTCGGCGGTCAAGGGCCTGCTCGACGAGCGGCTGGCCAAGATCGAGGCCGACACCGGACGGCGCCCGCGCGGCAAGGCGCTGCGCGAGCTGAAGGAAGACATCGTGCACGAGCTGCTGCCGCGCGCGTTCGCCAAACGCTCGCAGCTGCGGGTGTGGATCGATGCCAAGGCCGGCTTGGTCGTCATCGATGCCGCCAGCATCAAGCGCGCCGACGCCGTGACCCCCTTGCTCGCCGAGCTGCTGGGCGGCGGCCTGCGGCTGGCGCCGCTGCAAACGCAGATCTCGCCGGCCACCGCGATGGCCAACTGGCTGGCCGCGCGCGAGGCGCCCGCCGGCTTCAGCATCGACCGCGACTGCGAGCTCAAGCAGCCCGACAGCGACAAGGCCAGCGTGCGCTACGCGCGCCACACGCTGGACATCGACGAACTGGGCGAGCACATCCGCCAGGGCAAGCTGCCGACCCAGTTGGCGCTGACCTGGGCCGGGCGGGTGTCGTTCGTGCTGACCGAAGCGCTCACGCTCAAGCGCATCAAGCTGCTCGACGTCGTGCTCGAAGGTGCACCCAAGCCTGACGGCGACGACCACTTCGACGCCGACGCCGCGCTGTTCTTCGGCGAGCTGGCGCCGCTGCTGCCCGAGTTGATCGCCGCGCTGGGCGGCGAGCAAGCGCCCGGCTGAGACAGCGGCGATTGCAGGGCCGCGCCAACGCTGCGATGATGGCCCGCACCGCGCGACGCGCCAACGCCTGAGCCGCGGCGCCCAGCGGGGCGACACCCAGCAGACACCCAGGAGACATCCATGGCCGACCTGTTCGACAACCCGATGGGGCTGATGGGCTTCGAGTTCGTCGAGTTCGCCTCGCCCAGCGCCGGCGTGCTCGAGCCGCTGTTCGAGAGCATGGGCTTCACGATGGTGGCCCGGCACCGCAGCAAGGACGTGCTGCTGTACCGCCAGGGCGACATCAACTTCATCGTCAACCGCGAGCCCAAGAGCCTGGCCGGCTACTTCGCCGCCGAGCACGGGCCCAGCGCCTGCGCGCTGGCCTTTCGGGTGCGCGACTCGCACCAGGCCTACCACCGCGCGCTCGAGCTGGGCGCGCAGCCGGTGGACGTGCCCACCGGGCCGATGGAGCTGAAGCTGCCGGCGATCAAGGGCATCGGTGGCGCGCCGCTGTACCTGATCGACCGCTTCG
>CALBTN010000316.1 GCA_937967345.1 uncultured Rubrivivax sp.
GTGCACGTGCGTCCACTCCAGCCCCTTGGCGGCGTGCAGCGTCGACAGCGTGACCACGTCGGCGTCGTCGCCGCGCTCGGCCAGGCTGATGATCACGCTGATGGTCTGCGCCACCTGCAGCACGCTTTGCGGCTCGGCCCGGTCGTCGCCACCGCAGCGCCGCGCGATCCAGTCGACGAAGTCGAGCACGTTGGCCCAGCGCGCGGCCGCCAGCTTGTCGCTGTCGGCGCCGTCGTGCAGGTGCTGCTCGTAGCCGATGTCCTTCAGCCAGCCCAGCAGCAGCGCCTTGGCATCCGCGGTACCGCAGGTCTGGCACGCGCGCTGTTCCAGCTCGCCGACGTAGCGGCCGAACTCGTGCAGCGCGCCGACGGCCTTGGGCGCGAGCTGGGTGTTCAGCATCGGCGAGTGCAGCGCCTCGAACAGGCTGGTCTTCCACTGCGACGCGAAGTCGCCCAGCGCGGCCAGCGTGGCCGCACCGATGCCGCGCTTGGGCGCGGCCACCGCGCGCAGGAAGGCCGGATCGTCGTCGCCGTTGACCAGCAGCCGCAGCCAGGCGCACAGGTCCTTGATCTCGGCGCGGTCGAAGTAGCTCTGCCCGCCCGAGACCTTGTAGGCGATCTGCGCGGCACGCAGCTTTTGCTCGAACACCTTGGCCTGGTGGTTGGCGCGGTACAGGATCGCGAAGTCGCTGGGCCTGAGCGTGGCGTCGGCCGCGCGCAGCGCCTGGATGCGCGCCACCGCGCGCTCGGCCTCGTGCTGCTCGTTGTCGCACTCGACCACGCGCACCGTCTCGCCGTCGCCGAAGGCGCTCCACAGCCGCTTGTCGAACAGCTTGGGGTTGGCCGCGATCACGTGGTTGGCCGCGCGCAGGATGTGGCCGCTGGAGCGGTAGTTCTGCTGCAGCGCGATCACCTTCAACCCCGGGAAGTCCTGCGGCAGCCGCTTCAGGTTGTCGATCGTGGCGCCGCGCCAGCCGTAGATGCTCTGGTCGTCATCGCCCACCGCGGTGAAGGGCGTGACATCGCCCGGATCGGCGTGCTGCACCAGCGCCTTGAGCAAGTCGTACTGCACCGCGTTGGTGTCCTGCACCTCGTCGATCAGGATGTGGCGAAACTGCTGCTGCCACTTGGCGCGCGCCGCCTCGTCGCGCCGCAGCAGCGCCAGCGGCAGGCCGATCAGGTCGTCGAAGTCCACCGCCTGGAACGCCGCCAGCCGCTGCTCGTACACCGCCATCACGCGCGCGGCGACGCGCTCGGCGTCGCTGGCCGCGGCCGCCGCCGCGGCGCTGGCGTCCAGCCCCTGGTTCTTCCAGCGACTGATGGCCCACTGCCAGGACTTGGCCAGCGCGTTGTCGCTGCAGCCGCCGGCGTCGCGCAGCACGCCCAGCACGTCGTCGCTGTCCAGGATCGAGAACTGCGGCTTCAGCCCGATCGCCGCGCCGTCGGCGCGCAGCATGCGCACGCCCAGCGAGTGAAAGGTGCTGACCGCCAGATCCTTGGCCGCACGCGCGCCGACCAGCGCCTTGGCACGCTCGCGCATCTCGGCTGCGGCCTTGTTGGTGAAGGTGATCGCGGCGATGTGCCTGGCCTCGATGCCCGAGTGCAGCAGCCGCGCGATCTTGTGCACGATGACCCGGGTCTTGCCCGAGCCGGCGCCGGCCAGCACCAGGCACGGGCCGCGCAGGTGATGCACCGCCTGCATCTGCGCGTCGTTCAGGGGGTGGGCAGCTTCGGACATCGGCGCGGTGGCGGGGCGTGAACGGGTGGCTGCGATCGCGCGCGCGGCGGGCGGCGTTGCGGCATGGTGGGGTGAAGAAGGACGGGCAGCGCAGCGGGGCGCGCATCATAGTCATTGCGCCCAGCGGGCTCAGGGTGCTTCGCACAGGCAGTGCGCGGCCAGCGCGTACGGCGCGCGCCGCGATGCGGTTTCGGCCAGCCACCCCAGATCGTGCTGCAAATCGCGCTGCAGGTCGCCGCCGGCCACCGCGCCAATGCCCACCCAGGGCACGAGCTGTTCGAGCGGTGCCGCCAGCGCCTGGCGCACATCGGCCCCCAGGCTGTCGAGCAAGCGCTGCAGCCGCCCCGGCTGGCGCTCGAGGTAGACGATGCGCAGCCCGCCGCTGTCGATGCCGGGCAGCTTGGCGCGCTTGGCCGCCGCGGCCAGCGCATCGCGCAGGCCGCCCAGGCGGTCGACCAGGCCATGCTGCAGCGCCTGCTCGCCGGTCCAGACCCGGCCCTGCGCGACCGCGTCGAGCTGCTGCGGCGTGCGCTGGCGCGAGCCCGCCACCTTGGCCACGAAGTCGGCGTACAGGTGGTCGACGCTGGCCTGCAGCAGCTCGGTGAAACGCGGGTCCACTGCGCGGCGCGGGTCGTGCGCGGCACCCAGCCAGGTGGTGGTGACCCCGGCGCTGTGCACGCTGAGCTTGGCCATGGCCTGTTCAGCGCTGGGCAGCAGCGTGAACACGCCGATCGAGCCGGTGATCGTGGCCGCATCGGCGAAGACCTCGTCGGCCGCGGTGGCCATCCAGTAGCCGCCCGAGGCCGCGATGTCGCCCATCGACACCACCACCGGCTTGCCGGCGTCGCGCGTCAGCTGCAGTTCGCGGCGCACCAGCTCGGCGCCCAGCGCGCTGCCGCCGGGCGAGTCGATGCGCAGCACCAGCGCCTTGACCTGATCGTCGTCGCGCGCCTGGCGGATCAGCGCGGCTG
>CALBTN010000317.1 GCA_937967345.1 uncultured Rubrivivax sp.
GGCGTGGACTACGGCATCTACATCTACGAGCGGCTGCAGCACGAGATGGAGCACGGCGCCACGCTGCGCGATGCGTTCTACGAGGCGATGCGCCAGCGCGGCACGGCCTCGGTGTTCACCGCGGTGACGATGTCGGTGGGCGTGGGCACCTGGGCGTTCTCGGCCATAAAGTTCCAGGCCGACATGGGCATCTTGCTGTCGTTCATGTTCATCGTGAACGCGCTCGGCGCGATCTTCTTGCTGCCGGCGCTGGCGTGCTGGCTCGATGTCGAAGGGCACGCGCGCCGAACGCGCGGCGGCGGCGCCGCGCCCGAACTGCGCGCGTCAACCCAACCAAGATAACTGTCGATGCCGATCTTCACGAGAGATCGTCGCAGCCCGACGAGTCGCGCGGCCGCCTACGGGCGATCACTTCGCGCAACCCTGCCCCCACCGCGACGGGCGGGGCCGAATGCCTCTGGAGTGACTACCTCAACAGCCGAACACTGAAGGAGCAAAAGTGGCTGGAACAATGCGTCTCGACAGGATTGCGCTTCGCAAGGCCTTGTCTGCACCCTTTCGTTTGTCGGCGATTCCGGCAGCGCTGGGCTTGATCTCGTCGTCGGTGCTGGCTGCACCCACCATCTACCTGGGCGACAAGACCACGCTCGACTACTCGATCACCACCTCCTACACCGTGTCGTCGCGTATCGACGACCCGGCCAGCGAGTACCTGAACAGCCTGAACAACGACGACGGCACGCGCAACTTCGACCAGTGGTCGCTGTTCACCAACCGCGTCAACGCGCTGGCCGAGGCGCGCATCAAGCACGACAACGTCGGCGGCGTGCTGCGCGGCAGCGTGTTCTACGACTGGGCCTACCGCTCCAGCAACGACAACGATTCGCCCGATACCGTCAACAAGACGCCGCCGCACAACCAGTTCGTGCAGCGCACGCGCGAGCTCAGCGGCAGCTACTGGCGGCTGCTCGACGCCTATGCCTACGGCAACTGGTCGGTCGGCGACGAGCAAAGCCTGTCGGTCAAGGCCGGGCAGCACGTGCTGGCCTGGGGCGAAAGCCTGTTCTGGCCCAACATCAGCCAGGGCCAGTCGCCGATGGACGCCACCAAGTTCAACGTGCCGGGCACCGAGGCCAAGGAAGGTTATCTGCCGGTCGGCCAGATCTCGGCGTCCTTGACCTTGAACACCTGGGCCACGGTCACCGGCTTCGTGCAGTACGACTGGGAGGAAACCCAGCTCAACCCGGTGGGCGACTACTTCGGCTCCGACTATTTCGGCCCCGGCGCACAGTTCTTCCGCATGGCACCCGGGGTGATCCAGTCGCTGCCGGACCAGACCTTCCGCGTCGTCAACTACGCCGGCGAGATCAAGCCCAGCAACTCCGGGCAGTGGGGCCTTGGCGGGCGCTTCCAGGTCAGCGACGCGACCGAGGTCGGCCTGTACTACTACCGCTATCACGACCGCGTCGCGGCGCTGATGTTCGACTTCACCGGCACCACGCAGTACTCGTCGTTCACGGCCTTCGCCAACAACGCGCCGACCGGCAGCACGCCGTACTACCGGCTCGCGTACTTCGACGACATCTCGCTCACCGGCATCAGCCTGAGCACCAAGGCGGGCGACGCGGTGCAGTTCGGCGCCGACCTGAGCTACCGCGACGGCGCGCCGGTGTACCTGTCCACCGGCGATCCGGCGCGCGGCCAACTCGCGCAGGCCAACGTCAACTTCATGTACATCCTGGGGCCGACGCTGCTGTCGCGGCAGACGACGCTGCTGGGCGAAGTCGCCTACCAGCGCATCCAGGGGGTCGACGACCTGACGGTCACCGGCGGCCTGCCCTACCAGAACGGCACCCACAACCAGTACGTCTACGACCTGCCCACCGGCCGCCAGACCAAGGCGTCGGCGCTGTTCGGCATCGGCGCGTACATGGAGCACCCGCAGGTGTTCGAGGGCTGGGACCTGAACACCAGCGCCACCTGGACGCAAAACATCTACGGCAGCGCCTGGAGCGGCATGGGCATCAACGAGCGCCGGCTGACGCTGGGCGCGAACTTCACCTACCTGCGCAACTTCACCGTCGGCCTGACCTATGTCGACTACATCGGCTCGGCCAACATCGCCGCCGGACGGTTGCTCGCCGACCGCGACTACGTGTCGTTGAACTTCAAGTACACGTTCTGACTCACATCCGCTCTCGCACAAAGGACGCTTCAATGAAAAGAACCCTTTACGGCCTGATGCTGGCCGCCGCCGCGGGCGCGCCGCTGCTGCCCGGCGTGGCCAGCGCCAAGGCCACCGCCGAAGAGATCGCCCGCCTGGGCAAGGACCTGACCTGCGTCGGCGCCGAGAAGGCCGGCAACAAGGACGGCACCATTCCCGAGTTCAGCGGCAAGTGGCTGGGCGCGCCGCCGCACGTCAACTTCAAGAAGACCGGCGGCCACCCGATCGACCCGTACCCGGACGAGAAGCCGCTGTTCGTCATCACCGCGGCCAACATGCAGCAGTACGCCGAGCGGCTGTCCGACGGCCAGAAGGCGCTGTTCCAGAAGTACCCGCAGACCTTCAAGATGCCGATCTACCCGTCGCATCGGGACTTCCGCTTCCCCGATTCGGTGTGCATCGCCGCGAAGATGAACGCCGAGAATGCCAGCGTCGTCGACGACGGCGAGGGCGTGGACGTCACCACCGGCGGCGTGTTCTTCCCGTTCCCCAAGACCGGCCTCGAGCTGCTGTGGAACGCGATCATTCCCTACCGCGCCTGGACCGAGATCCTCACCTCGGACAACGCCTACGTGCTGGCCGACGGCAGCATCAGCTGGGGCCGCGTCAAGTCGCGCAACATCGGCGTGGGCAGCGAACCGGGGCTGCGCAAGAAGGGCGAAGGTCAGTCGGCCTACTACCTGAACGAGACCTTGCTGCCCGAGCGCGACCGCGGCGAGATCAATACCGGCTTCGAGTTCTTCAACTTCAAGAAGGACCCGCGCCAGAGCTGGCGCTACGACCCGGGCACGCGCCGCGTGCGCCAGTCGCCGGGTTATGGCTTCGACATGTCGTTCCCCGGCACCGGCGGCTCGATCACGGTGGACGAGGTGCGCGTGTTCAACGGCTCGCCGCAGCGCTACAACTGGAACATCGTCGGCAAGCGCGAGATCTAAATCCCGTACAACACCTACCGCACGCATTCGCCCAAGCTCAAGTACGCCGACATGCTGCCGCCTAACCACGCCAACCCCGACGTGATGCGCTACGAGCTGCACCGCGTGTGGGTGCTCGAAGGCAAGCTGAAGGAGGGCTTCCGCCACATCTACGGCAAGCGCGTGATGTACCTGGACGAGGACACCATGTTCCCGATCATGGCCGACAACTACGACACCCGCGGCAACCTGTGGCGCACCTCGATGGTCAACCACTTCTACGCCTACGAGATGCAGACCATGCAGGCCGGCGCGGGCTTCTACCACGACCTGAACGCCGGCACCTACCTCGGCTTCAACCTGGTCAACGAGCAGCCCAGCGGCTACACGCTGAACGACGGTTCGATCTCGGCCAAGGACTTCGGCCCCGAGGCGGCGCGCCGCATGGGGCAGTGAGCTGAGCCGCCCCGGCACGGCAACGGGCTGAGCATCGCGGCCGGCCACGTCCGCCGGTCAGCCCAGCCCGATCCCCTCGAGCCCAGCACGGCCGGCCACCAAGCCGGGCGGTGCTGGGCTTTCTTGCGAGCGCCATCGCGCCTCGCACCCACCGCGCGCCGTTTCAGCCGCGCTGCGACGTGCGCCATCGGCGTGCGTGGCCGATGCGCGATGGTGCGCCGCGGCAACCTCGCGGCCACCTCCCGTGCGCTTGCATCGCCTTGGCGGCTGGCCTGGGTCTTGCTGACTGCCACGTCATCGGATCACGGATGCGTGCAGTTCATGAAGATCGTCGTTGTCGGCCATGGCATGGTGGGGCACTGCATGTTGCAGGCGCTGGCGCAGTCCGCGCTCGAGCAGGCCCAGGTCACGGTGTTGTGCGAGGAGCCTCGCGCCGCGTATGACCGGGTGCACCTGTCGGACTATTTCTGCGGCAAGTCGGCCGCCGAGCTGTCGCTGGTGGAGCCCGGCTTTTTCGAGCGCAGCGGCTTCGATCTGCGGCTGAAGACCAAGGCGGTGGCGGTCGAGCGGCGCAGCAACCGCGTCACCACGGCTGACGGCGAAGCGCTGCACTACGACAAGCTGGTGCTGGCCACGGGGTCGTACCCGTTCGTGCCGCCCATCCCAGGCGCTGCCCGCGGCCGACGCCGGCGCGCTGCCCGGCGCCCGTAGCGGCTTGGCGCTGGCGCCGCCGCTGCGCGCGGGGCCGCGCTTCGAGGGCTACACCGTGCTGCGCGAGTTGCAGGTCAGTGCACGCAGCCACGTCTGCCTGGTGCGCGACGAGCACGACGCCCAGACCGTGGTGCTGAAGC
>CALBTN010000318.1 GCA_937967345.1 uncultured Rubrivivax sp.
CGGGCGCTACAACACGCTGGCCGGCATGGTGATGCTGCTGCTGGGCCGGCTGCCGGCCACCGGCGACAGCGTCGACTGGGCGGGCTGGCGCTTCGAGGTGGTCGATCTGGATGGCAAGCGGGTGGACAAGCTGCTGGTGCAGCGCGCGCCCGACGACCGCGCCGCCGGCATCTGACGCACAACGCGCGGCGGCCCTTGTGCCTGGCCGTTGCGGCCCCAACTGCAGCGCATGGACAAGACACGTTCAGCCCACCCGAAGGCGCGGCTCGCGGTCGCGCATCTGCTGGCGCAGTTGCTGCAGCGGCTGGACTGCAGCGCGCAGCCGGTCGGCGCAGCGCAGTACCGCTCGGTCGCGCGCCATTTGGCCGACGAGCTCGACGAGTTGGGCACGCACGCCGCGCTGTCGCCGCTGCTGGATGCGTTTCCATCGGCCGCCGAGCTGTACGAGAACCTGAACTACCGCCACGCCGGGCTGTGCCGATCACCGCTGGAGCTGTCGCTGGCCAGCGAGCAGCAGGCGCGCGCATTGATCGAGCGCGTGCGCCGCGGCGCCGGCTGAGCCTCGAGCGGGTGCCGGCGGCGTGCGGCCGGGGCGCGGCCAGCGTGCGCATCGGCTACGCTGGCAGTTCGCGCGCGCACCGCCTGAGCACAGCATCCGCCGCGCGCATGCAAGCAAGGAGCCGCCGATGGCGCAGCCCGTGATCTTGGTTGTCGGTGCCGGCGACGCCACCGGCGGTGCGGTGGCGCGGCGCTTCGCGCGCGAGGGGTACGCGGCCTGCGTCACGCGGCGCCACGCCGACAAGCTGCAGCCGCTGGTCGAGCGCATCCGCGCCGACGGCGGCCAGGCGCACGCCTTCGGCAGCGATGCGCGCAACGAAGAGCAGATGGTCGCGCTGGTCGAAGGCATCGAGCGCGACATCGGCCCGATCGATGTGGCGGTGTTCAACATCGGCGCCAACGTGCGCCACGGCATCACCGACACCAGCGCGCGCGTGTACTTCAAGGTCTGGGAGATGGCCTGCTTTGCCGGCTTCCTGATGGGCCGCGAGGTGGCCAAGGCGATGCTGCCGCGTGGGCGCGGCACCATCGTCTTCACCGGTGCCACCGCGTCGCTGCGCGGGCGCGAGGGCTTTGCCGCCTTCGCCGGCGCCAAGCACGCGCTGCGTGCGCTGGCACAAAGCATGGCGCGCGAGCTGTGGCCCAAGGGAATCCACGTCGCGCACCCGGTGATCGACGGCGCGATCGACACCGAGTTCATCCGCAGCCAGTTCCCCGAACGCTACGCGCTGAAGGCGCAGCAAGGCATCGTCGATCCGCAGCACATCGCCGAGGCCTACTGGCAGCTTCACAACCAGCCGCGCGACGCCTGGAGCCACGAGATCGACCTGCGCCCCTGGCGCGAGCCGTGGTGACGGTGCGGCCGCGGCGACCCCAGCGGCGCGCGGCGGGCCGGCCCCGGCCTCACGCTATCCTGCGTGGTCAGCCCCGGTGATGGAGACCCGACCCATGGAACAAGACCTCGTCCTTTGCACGACCCAAGGCGCGGTGCGCACGCTCACGCTGAACCGCCCGGCGGCGTTGAACAGCTTTACCGGTGCGATGCACACGCAGTTGCTGGCGGCGCTGAACGCGGCCGCCGCCGACGCGTCGGTGCGCGCGCTGGTCGTCACCGGCGCCGGCCGCGGCTTTTGCGCGGGGCAGGATCTGAACGATCCGCAGATGAACGCGTCCGAGGGCCGCGCGCCCGACATCGGCGCGGTGATCGAACGCCACTACGCGCCGCTGGCGCTGCGCATCCGCTCGATGCCGGTGCCGGTGGTGGCGGCGGTCAACGGCGTGGCCGCCGGCGCCGGCGCCAACTTCGCGCTGGGCTGCGACATCGTGATCGCCGCGCGCAGCGCCAGCTTCATCCAGGCCTTCTCGAAGATCGGCCTGGTGCCCGATTGCGGCGGCACCTGGCTGCTGCCGCGGCTGCTGGGCCGCGCCCGCGCGCTCGGGTTGGCGTTGACCGGCGACAAGCTGCCGGCCGAGGAGGCACAGCGCATCGGCCTGATCTGGCAATGCGTGGACGACGCCGCGCTGGCCGACAACGCGATGGCGCTGGCCACGAAGCTGGCGGGGCTGCCGACCAAGGCGCTGGCCGACACGCGGCGCGCGCTGGACGGCGCGGCGCTGCTCGACTACGAGCAGGCGTTGCAGCTCGAGGCCGCGATGCAGCGCGAGCTGGGCTACGCGCACGATTTCGCCGAAGGCGCGGCCGCCTTTCGCGACAAGCGCGCGGCGCGCTTCACCGACCGCTGACGGCGCGCGGGCAGCGCAGTCCATGGCGCCAAGCGGCCCGCCGCGCTACACGCGCTGCCCGAAGTGCGGCCACCAGCCGCTGCCGCGCGAGCAGGCGCTGCCGGCGGCGTGTCCGGCCTGTGGCGTGATCCTGGCCAAGGTGGGGCAACGCGTGCCGCGCGCACTGCGCGCGGCGCCGCCGGTGCCGGGCGAGTGGCGCAGTGCGCTTGCCGAACGGCTGCTCCATGTGCCCGAGCGGATCGACGCATGGCGCTGGTGGCTGCAGCTGCTGCTGTTGGCCGGCCTGGCGGCGTGGGGCTGGGCGCTGATCGCTGCCGACCCTCGCAGCGGCGAGATCGGCGCGTCGTTCCTGCACGGCCCGTTGCTGATCTTCCACGAAGCCGGCCACGTGATCTTTGGCCTGTTCGGCGAATGGATCGGCGTGCTGGGCGGCACGTTGATGCAGCTGCTGATGCCGGCGCTGATCGTCGTCGTCTTCTTGTGGCGCAACCACGACCCCTTCGGTGCGGCGGTCGGGCTGTGGCTGTTCGGCGTGTCGCTGCTCGACGTCGCGCCGTACATCTACGACGCGCGCCAGCCGCAGCTGACGCTGCTCAACGGCAGCGTCGGCGAGGCCGGCGGCCATGACTGGATCACCCTGCTCGAATCGATGGGGATGGTGTCGAGCGCGCAGTTCATCGGCCTGGCCGTGCACCGCCTGGGCGTGCTGGTGCTGCTGCTGGCGCTGGGCTGGGCCGGCTGGCTGCTGCGGCAGCAGCGCCGGCGCATCGCCGCTGCGCTGCTGCGCGAGGGCTGAAGGACCGTGGTGCTGCGCTGGGGCCTGCTGCTGTGCCTGCTGTGTCTGCCGTGGGCCCGGGCCGCGGCCGCGGATGTGTCGCCGTGGATCGAGGCCGGCCGGCCGAGCGCGCAGGCGCAGCAGGCGGTGGCGCTGCTGGCGGATGCGGCCTCGCACGGGCTCGACCCGCGCGACTACGACGCCGCCGCGTTGCAGCACGCGCTGGCCCAGACGCAGCAGGAGGGGCCGGCCGCCGCGACCGACGCGCTGGCCCAAGCCCTGACGCTGGCGATGCAACGCTACCTGGGTGACCTGCACCACGGACGCATCGACCCGCGCAGCCTGCACCGCGACTTCGGCGTCGCGCGCCGCGAGCCCTTCGACGCGGCCCGCCTGCTGCACGAGTTGGCACCGGATGCGGCGGTGCGCGCGGCCGCGCCGCAGGTTCCGCTGTATCAGCAGCTGCGCGTTCAACTGGCACGCCTGCGCGCGCTCAGCGGCGACCCCGCCTGGCGCGAGCCGCTGCCGCCACTGCCGCCAGGAGCTGGGCGCGGCGCTGCCAAATTGGCGGCAGGCCAGGAGTGGATCGGCCTGCCGCGGCTGGCCGAGCGGCTGGCCGCGCTGGGTGACCTGCAGCCCACCGCGGCGGCGCCGCCGCTGCGCTACGACGCGGCGCTGGTCGATGCGGTCAAGCGTTTCCAGCAGCGCCACGCGCTGGCCAGCGATGGCGTGATCGGCGCGGCCACGCTGGCGCAACTGCAGGTCACGCCCGCGGCCCGGGCTCGCCAGATCGAGCTGATGCTCGAGCGGCTGCGCTGGACGCCGCTGCTGCGCGGGCCGCGCATGGTGGTGGTCAATATCCCCGAGTTCGTGCTGCGCGCCTACGAGGTGCACGAAGGCCAGGTGCGGGTGCAGCGCGAGATGCGGGTCATCGTCGGCTCGGCCTACCGCTCGCGCACGCCGCTGCTCGACGAGCTCATGCGCAGCATCGAGTTCAGCCCCTACTGGAACGTGCCGCCGTCGATCGCCCGCAGTGAAACCGTGCCGCGGTTGCGCCGCGACCCCGGCTACCTGGTGCGCGAGGGCTTCGAGTTCGTCGGCGGCGACGGCCAGGTGCACACCACGCTGAGCCCGCAGGCGTTGGAGGCGGTGCTGGCCGGCCAGTGGCGCATCCGCCAGCGCCCCGGCGCGCGCAACGCGCTGGGCGACATCAAGTTCGTGCTGCCCAACAGCGACAACATCTACCTGCACCACACGCCGTCGACGCAGCTGTTCGAGCGCACGCGGCGCGACTTCAGCCACGGCTGCATCCGCGTCGAGCGGCCGCTGGAGCTGGCGACCTTCGTGCTGCAGGACCGGGCCGACTGGCCCGAGCAGCGCATCCGCGCCGCGATGGCCGCCGGGCGCTCGAGCACGCTGCGCCTGAGCGAGCCGGTGCCGGTGCTGATCACCTACGGCACCGCGCTGGTCAAGGGCGGGCACCTGTACTTCTTCGACGACATCTACGGCCTGGACCGGGCGCTGGACGACGCGCTGCGCCGGCGGCCGCCACGCCCGCCGATAATCGCGCGCTAGACCACTTCAGGCACGCCGATGAAGCCGAGCCCCTTGCACCGCCGCCACCTGCTGCGCCACGGCGCACGCCTCGCGGCGGCGGCCGCGCTGCCGCTGCTGTCGCTGCCGGCGCGTGCCAGTGCAGCCGGTGCGCGTGCGCTGGCGATGTCGCACACCCACACGCGCGAGCGCATCGACCTGGTGTACGCCGACGCGCACGACTACCTGCCGCGCTCGCTCGGCCGCTTGAACCACTTCTTGCGCGACCACTACAGCGGCGAGGTCGGCCACATCGACCCGCCGCTGTTCGACATCCTGCACGGCTTGCGCCTGAAGCTGGGCGCGCGCGGCGAGTTCGAGATCATCAGCGGCTACCGCTGCGCCGCCACCAACGAGCGGCTGCGCAGCACGCGCGGCGGCGGCGTGGCCAAGCGCAGCTTGCACATGGACGGCCGCGCGGTCGACGTGCGCCTGCCCGGCGTGCCGCTGGCCGAACTGCGCGATGCGGCGATCGAGCTGGGCGGCGGCGTCGGCTACTACCCGAACGAGCAGTTCGTGCACCTGGACACCGGCCGCGTGCGCCGCTGGTAGCGGCCGCCGGGCCGCACTCGGCGCCGATTCAGCCGCCGCGCCTTGCGTGCACCACCCAGGTCGACCCGCCCAGCCGAACCGAGCCATCCGCCTCGGCATGGGCGCGCAGCGCGCGCTCCACCGCATCGAGCACGCGCGGCTCCTGGGCGGCGCCGGCCTCGCGCGCCAGCCTGGACACCGGACCCATGCGCAGGCACTGTTGCGCGGCTTCGGCGGTGCTGGCGCCGAGCGAAACCGGCGCGTCCAGCCGCTGCAACTCGATGGCCTCGAAGCCGGCTTGCTGCAGCAGGCTGTGCAGCCGCTGGCCGTCGGCAAAGGCGAAGGGGCCCGGCATCAGCGGGTCCGCCGGCGGCGGATCGATGCCCAGCGCCTTGCGTGCGGCCACCAGCGGCGCCATCGCCCAGGGGTTGTCGCGCGGTGCGCGCCAGCACACGAAGGCGCAGCGCCCGCCGGGCCTGAGCCGCTCGCCCAGGTGGCGCAGCCCGGCCACCGGGTCGGCGAAGAACATCAGCCCGAAGCGCGAGTGCAGCAGGTCTTGCGCTTCGGGCAGCGCGGCCTGCGACGCGTCGGCTTCGGCGAAGCTGAAATCCAGGCCGGGGTACGCGCCGACCAGCTGCTGCGCGACTTGCAGCATCGGCCGCGAGATGTCCACGCCGAGCACGCGCCCGCCCGGGGCCACCGAGCGCGCCAGGGTCAGCGTGCTGCCGCCGCAGCCGCAGCCGATGTCCAGCACCTGTTCGCCCGGCACGGCCGCCGCGGCTTGCAGCGCGGCCTCGGCAAAGGGTTCGACCATCACGTCGATGCCCTGCTGGTAGGCGGCCCAGCGCCGGCCCTGTTCGCCGTTCCAGTCGTCGATCTGCTCGGTGTTGTTCATGCTGCTCCTGCCTGTGCCGTTGGGCTGGCACCGTGGCCGCGGCGGTGTCGACGCGAGCCGGGATCGGGCGCCTTCACCGCGCCGCCCGGTCCTTGGCGTTCTGGGCCTCGATGCGCTCGCGCGCGATGCGCCAATCGTCGTCGCTCCAGTGGCGCAGCTCGTAGAAGTTGCCGCCGGTGGCCAGCGCGCTGCCGCCGTCCATCATGATGCTCTGGCCGGTGAGCCAGTCGCACTGGCCCGGCGCCATCAGGAAGGCGGCCAGGTTCTGCAGCTCGCTCATCAGCCCCGGGCGCGCCATCGGGTTGCGTTCGATGCTGCGCTGGCCCGGTTGCTCGCCGGGGCTCAGCCGCTTACTCATGCCTTCGGTGGGGATCTCGCCGGGGCCCACGGTGTTGAGCCGGATGCCGTACTTCGCCCACTCCACCGCGAGCGACTTGCTCATGATGTCGATGCCGGCCTTGCTCATCGCCGACGGCACCACGTAGGGGCTGCCGTTGTCGACCCAGGTGGTGACGATGCTCATGACGTTGCGGCAGGGCATGCCCGGCTTCCATGCGCCGGCCTTGGCCTGCGCCACCCAGTGTTTGCCGACGGCCTGCGTGACGTAGAAGCTGCCGTGGAAGACGATGCCGGCGATGGCGTCGAAACCGCGCGCGCTCAGGGCCTCGGTGGGCGAGATGAAGTTGCCCGCCGCGTTGTTCACCAGGCCGCTCAGGCCGCATCTTTCGCCGCCGGCGAACAGCGCTTCGACCATCTCGTCCACCGCTTGCGCGACGCGGATGTCGACGCCGAAGGTGTCGATGCGTGCGGCTGGAAAGCGTGCACGCCAGGCGTCGGCGGTGGCGTCGCACACCGCCTTGCGCCGGCCGCAGATGGCGACGTCGGCGCCGAGCTCGAGGAACTTCTCGGCCATCGCCCGGCCCAGCCCGGTGCCGCCGCCGGTGACCAGGATGCGCTGGCCCTTCATCAACTCAGGCTGATACATGGTCTTGCTCTTTCCCGCTTGCGAATCTTGCTGAAGCCTACGCGATGCCGCCTGAGGTGGCGCTTGACGCTTCGTCCGGCCGCGAGCGGCTTCAGGTGCTTGATGGAGTGCGGCAAGGGGTGGTCGGCGCCGGCTGCGATGCTCGCACGAACCGGGTGGACCCGCCAGCCGCGGCGCTTGCCGCCGCCTGCGGGCTATTTGGTGAGGATCAGCTTGCCAAGCGAGGTCTGGCGCAGGCGATAGACCACGCCGCGGTGGTCGATCAGCACCTCGGCGGCGCCGTCGAACAAGGCTTCGCTTTTCAGTGGCGGCAAGCGCACGCCGGCCAGCGCCGTAGGCTGGTCAAGAGTTGATGTCTTGGGCTGGGCGTGATCGACACGGTGCGGCATGGCTCGGTGAGGGTCTGCGCCGCAGTTGGCGTCCGGGCGTCAGTGTATAGAGAATGCGAGGCATTCGCAATTGCGACAGGAAAGCGGTGCAGAACATGGACCGACGGCGTCACGCCGTGCTCGGCAACAGCCCTGCACAATAGGCCGGTCGATTACTGCAGGAGAAAGAGCCATGAAGGGCGATGCCAAGGTGCTGGAGTACCTGAACAGCCAGCTGAAGAACGAACTCACCGCGATCAACCAGTACTTCCTGCACTACCGCATGCTGAAGCACTGGGGCTACTCGCGCCTGGCCAAGCACGAGTACGAGGAGTCGATCGAGGAGATGAAGCACGCCGACCGGCTGATGGACCGCATCCTGATGCTCGACGGCCTGCCCAACCTGCAGGACCTGGGCAAGCTGCTGATCGGCGAGTCGGCGGTCGAGGTTCTGCACTGCGACCTGAAGGCCGAGCTCGGTGCGCAGGCCACGTTGAAGGAAGCCATCGCCCACTGCGAGTCGGTGCGCGACTACGTGTCGCGCGAACTGTTCGAAGACCTCCTCGAGGACACCGAAGGCCACATCGATCAGCTGGAAACGCAGATCGGCCTGGTCGCGCAGGTGGGCGAGCAGAACTGGCTGCAGTCGCAGATGGGCGAGCCGTCCTGAGCCTGCGCCCGGCGTTGGCGTGACACCGCGCTTCGCCGGGCGTTGCCGCCCATGGGTCGCAGCGGGTGCGCTTGTCCCCTACTGGCGTCTCAACAACTGTATTGAGAAGCGTTCTTGTTCCGTGTAGACTGCGTGGCACGCATTGCCTGCTGCCTGCCACGCACCATGATCGTCTGTCTGTGCCATCGCATCTCGGATCGCGACATCCGGCAAGAGGTGTCGTGTGGCACGCGTTGCTTCGAGGTGCTGCAAGACGACACGCGCGTCGCCTCATCCTGCGGCAGTTGTCATGACTGCGCGCGAGAGGTCTTCGACCAGGCCTGCGCCGTGGCGTGCTGCGGTGGCACCGCAGCCGCAGCCGTGATGCTGCCGCGCGCGGCTTGACGCGCCGCGGGTTCCGGCTGCGCGGCTGCGCTACTACCGGCTGCGTCGCGGCGGGTTATGACTCCAGACTGCACGGGCGTGCCCGGGACGCCCGCGGCGCCTCCAAGCCAGCTATTGCCGCTTGTGCGGCGGCGCTGCCCAGCGTATGGGCTTCGAGTCCTGCGGCGGCGTCGACGGCCCGCAGCCACCACACCCGCCACACCCGCCGCCTGACTCACGCGCCAGCCGTTGCAGCCTGGCGGCCACTGGCTTGGGCCAGCGCCCTCGCAGCAGGCGCTGCGCCAGCGAGCGCCGTGCCGCGGCCGGCAGCAGCAGCGTCCACGTCACGTACAGCGCGCTGCAGGCGACGACCAGCACGGTGAGCACGGTTTGCAGCATCAGCCTGCCCCCAGCCACAGCGTCAAGCGGTAGGTGACGAAGGCCGCCGCGTACGCCAACACGAACAGATAGGCCGCCATCAACAGCGGCCAGCGCCATGAGTTGGTCTCGCGGCGCGTCACCGCCAGCGTCGACAGGCACTGCGGCGCGAACACGTACCACGCCAGCAGCGCGTAGGCGGTGGCCAGCGACCAGCTCTGCGCGATGATCGGCAGCAGGCTTTGCGCGACCTCGTCGTCGCCGCCGGACAGCGAATACACGGTGCCCAGCGCGGCCACCGCCACCTCGCGCGCCGCCAGGCCCGGCACCAACGCAATCGAGATCTGCCAGTTGAAGCCGATCGGCGCGAACAGGTGCTGCAGCGCCTGCCCGATCTGGCCGGCCAGGCTGTACTGGATTGCCGGCCCGCTGGCACCGTGGGGCGGTGCCGGCCAACTGCTGAGGAACCACAGCAGCACCATCACCGTGAAGATGATGCCGCCCACACGCCGCAGGAAGATGCGCGCGCGCTCCCACAGCCCGATCAACAGGTTGCGCAGGCTGGGCATGCGGTATGGCGGCAGTTCCAGCATCAGCGGCTGGTAGTGGCTTTTCAGCCAGATGCGCTTGAAGGCGAAGGCCACCGCCATCGCCGACAGCACGCCGGCCACGTACAGGCCGAACAGCGTCAGGCCGCGCAGGTCGAACGGGCCGACGCTGCGCGCGGGCACGAAGGCGCCGATCAGCAGCGCGTATACCGGCAACCGCGCCGAGCAGGTCATCAGCGGCGCCACCATGATCGTGGCGAGGCGGTCGCGCCAGTTCGGGATGGTGCGCGTGGCCATGATGCCCGGGATCGCGCAGGCAAAGCTGGACAGCAGCGGGATGAACGCGCGCCCCGACAGCCCGACGCGTCCCATCAGGTTGTCCAGCAGGAAGGCCGCGCGCGGCAGGTAGCCCGAGTCCTCGAGCAGCAGGATGAAGAAGAACAGGATCAGGATCTGCGGCAGGAACACCAGCACGCCGCCGACGCCGGCGATCACGCCATCGACCAGCAGGCTGCGCAGCGGCCCGTCCGCCATGTGTGCGCTGATCCACCCGCCCAGGCCCGACATCGCCGCCTCGATCGCGTCCATCGGCGCTTCGGCCCAGGTGAACACCGCCTGGAACATCAGGAACAGCAGCGCCGCGAGCAACAGCAGGCCCCATACCGGGTGCATCACGACCGCGTCCAGCCGCGTACCGAAGCGGCGCGACTGCAGCGCGCCCGGTGCTGCGGCGCTCAGGATGCGCCGCACCTCCTGCTGCAGCTGCTGCGGGCTGCGCGGCGCCGCGGCCGGCGCCGGCACGCGAGCGCTGTTGGCCGCGCCGGTGGAGGTGTGCAGCTGGATCTGCTGCAGCAGCGGCGCGTGGCCGTTGTGGCGCACCGCCACGGTCTCCACCACCGGACAGCCCAGTTCGCGCGCCAGTTGCTGCCGGTCGATGACCAGCCCTTGCGCGCGCGCGACGTCCGACATGTTCAGCGCCAACAGCAGCGGGCGGCCCAGCTGCTGCAGCTCGAGCACCAGGCGCAGGTTCATGCGCAGGTTGGTCGCGTCGACGACGGCCACGATCAGGTCGGGTGCGGGCTCGCCCTCGCGCTGGCCTTGCACCACCTCGAGCATCACCTGCTCGTCGGGCGTGGCCGGGTCCAGGCTGTAGGCGCCAGGCAGGTCGAACACCGTCACCGAGCGCCCGTCGGGAAGGCGCACCGCGCCGGCCTTGCGCTCGACGGTGACGCCGGCGTAGTTGGCGACCTTCTGCCGCGCGCCGGTCAGCAGGTTGAACAGCGCCGTCTTGCCGCAATTGGGGTTGCCGACCAGCGCAATGCGCCAGTCCTGCGCAGGGCCTTCGCCAGCGGCGTGCATCGTCTCGATCAGTCGCAGTGGACTTCGATGCAGCGCGCCTCGGCGCAGCGCAGCGCGAACAGCGTGTCGCCGACCAGCACGGCGATCGGGTCGCGCCCGCCGGGGCCGCGGCGCAAGACCTGTACCGCTTCGCCGCAGATGAATCCGAGCTCGGCCAGCCGCCGCAGTTGCGTCGGGTCCAGCTCGGGCGACGCCGCAACCACGCCGTTCACCGTGGCGCGGCTGCCGTTGGCGAGCTGGTCTAGCGAAACCGTCCTCATCAAATGAGAGTGTATCTCATTTGCATCGAATCGCGGCGGCGACGGCGTGGTCGCCGTCGGCCGCAGGTGGAAGCGGGATTGACGCGTCTGGTGGGCCTGCCCTAGCGTTTGCCGGCAACGGGAAGCTGAGTTCGGGGGGCGACCATGGACACATCCGTCGCGGCGGTGAGCGGCGTTCATCTGGCCAAGCAAGCGCGCAGCCAGGCCAAGCACGAGGCGCTGCTGCGGGTGGGCCGCCGTTTGCTGCAGACGCAGGATCTGAGCTCGCTGTCGGTGGCGCAGCTGACCAGCGATGCTGGCATGTCGGTCGGCTCGTTCTACGCGCGCTTCGAGGACAAGGACGCCTGGTTTGCCGAGCTGGTGCGCGTCACCGGCGAACAGGTGCTGGCCGATACGCAGCAGCTGCTGGGCAGCCCGCGCTGGCGCCAGGCCGGCAGCGACCGCAAGGTGGCGCTGATCCTGCGTCATGTGGTCGATGTGCATCGGTCCCATCGCGGCATCCTGCGCGCCGCGCTGTGCGACGGCGCGCGCTCGCAACTGCATTGGCCGCAGCTTCACACGTATGCGCGGCGGGTGGCGGATGCGGTGCATCTGGCGCTGGGCGAGCACATGCCGCAGCTGCCCTCGGCACAGCGGCGGCAGCGCGTGGCTATCGCGCTGCAGGTGGTGTTCGGCACGTTGATCAACGCGGTACTGCACGATCCGGGGCCGATCGCGCTGGACGACAAGCGCATGGAAAAGGAACTGGCCCAGGTTTTCCTGGCCTGCGTGACCCCTGGTCAGAAGGCGTTCGGCGGCGAACGCTCACCGGCAGCCGGCTGAGAGTGCTGTGAAGCATTCCGCCGCATCCGCTCGAGCGCCCGCACCCGTCTCGGTGCTGATCGTCGTGCTGCGATGCAGCCGGCAACGGCGGCCGTTCGTCGCCGGCGCGGCGTGCTCAGTGTTGGCCGTCCGGCAGGCGCAGCACGATGCCGTCGAGGGCATCGCACATGACGATCTGGCATGACAGGCGCGAGTTGCGCTGCGCGGTGGCGGCGAAGCCGAGCATGCCTTGCTCCATCTCGGTGCGTGCGCCGGTCGCGTCCAGCCAGGCCGGATCGACGTAGACGTGGCAGGTCGCGCATGCACAGGCGCCGCCGCAGTCGGCGTCGATGCCGGGTACGTCGTGGTCGATGGCGGCGCGCATCAGCGATGCGCCGTTGCTGGCGGCCACCTCGTGGCGCGTGCCGTCGTGTTCGTTGAAGATGACCTTGGGCATGACGGCGCAACCCGGCGATGAAGGCCGCACATCATAGGCAACGGCGGCGTCGCGGGGCGCTGCGGGCCGTCCCCGCTGGCGCCGCCGCACACGGCTAGCGGCGCGGCGGCTTGTTGCGGCGCAGCAGCCGGCCGAGCAGGTCGTTTTGCTGGCGTGCGGCCGGATGGCTGCGCATGATCATCAGTGCCGAGGTCAAGTACAGCCCGTTGAGCAGCCGGCAGGCGCGATCGGTGCTCATGCCGGGCCAGGCGGCGATGTCGCGCAACGTGGCCGCGTCACGGCGCAGCCGTTCGGCGGCCGGGCCCAGTGCGCCGGGCGCGAACAAGCGCGCTTCGCGCGACAAGGTCACGCGATAGGCCGCGTTACCGGCAATCTCGGCCAGCAGTTCGCTGCGCGGGCCGTTCAGCGCCAGGTTCCACAGCAGCGGCTTCAGCGGCCGGTAGTGCTCCATGCGGCCGACGCGCTCGTGCATCCAGTGGCCGGGCGGGCGCAGCCCCGCGGCGTCGCACGACAGCACTTTCAGCGACGCCATGCCGTCGGGCGTGGCCAGCGCCAGGTCGCGCGGCGAGTGGTACGCCAGCTCGGCGGGAAACACCGTCACCGGCCAGACCAGGTCGTCGTACTGAAGGCACACCAGCGCCGGCTGGCGGTGCCGCATGCACGCGGCCAGTGTTTCCAGCACATCGGCGCTTTCGCGCCGGATCTCCAGATGACGCAGATCGGCCAGCAGCGTGGTCGGCAGCATCGTGTTCTCGCCGAGCTGCGCAAACACGCTGGAGCCGCGCTCGACGCGCAGCCGCTCGTAGGCGCTGATGCGCCACAGCGTGGAGTCTTCGAAGTCGCGCATGAGCAAGAACGTGCAGTCCGGACCCGGCAGAACGTGCATTCTGCACGACCAGGCCTCGCTTCGGGGGGGGGCACGCGCGTGCTGCGCTCGCTTGGTGGGCGCCGCCGATCGGGCCGTCGCCGGTGCGCTCGCGCGCGGCGCAGATGCGCAGCGTTCCCAGTGCATGCAGCGGCCATCGTGCCGTAAGCTTCGGTGTTGCGTCACTCGACCCGGAGACCTGCTCACATGCCTGCAGCCAACGACAACATAGGGATTGCGCCGGCCGCTGGTTTGGCGCACGTGCGTGGTGATACCGATGCGCCGCTGTCGCAGCAGACCATCCCGGCGCTGCTGGCGAGCACGGTGGCGAGATTCGGCTCGCGCCCGGCAGTGCTGTTTCGCGAGCAGGGCATTGCCTGGACTTGGCGCGAATTCGCCACCGTGGTCGACGAGATGGCCGCGGGCTTGCTGGCGCTGGGCTTGCAGCGCGGCGACCGGGCGGGCATCTGGTCGCCCAACCGCGCCGAATGGCTGGTGACGCAGTTCGCCACCGCGCGCATTGGCGTGATCCTGGTCAACATCAACCCGGCCTACCGGCTGGCCGAGCTGGAGTACGCGCTCAACGTCTCGGGCTGCCGCGCCATCGTCAGTGCCGAACAGCTGAAGACCTCGATGTACCTGCAGATGCTGTGCTCGCTGGCGCCTGAGCTGGCGCACAGCGAGCCTGGCGCGCTGAAGGCGGCCAAGCTGCCGGCGCTGCAATGGGTGATCCGCATGGGCGACGAGGCCACGCCCGGCATGCTGAACTACGGCGCGGTGCTGCAGCGCGGCCGCGCGGCGCTCGATGTGCGCCAACTCGACGCGCTGAGCGCGCAACTGAGCTGCGATGACGCGATCAACATCCAGTTCACCAGCGGCACCACCGGCAACCCCAAGGGGGCAACGCTGACGCACCATAACGTGGTGAACAACGCCCGCTTCATCGCCCAGGCGATGAACTTCAGCCAGGCTGACTCGCTGTGCATCCCGGTGCCGCTGTACCACTGCTTCGGCATGGTGCTGGCGGTGCTGGCCTGCGTGAGCAGCGGCGCGCGCATGGTGTTCCCGGGCGAATCGTTCGAGCCGTTGGCCACGCTGCAGGCGGTGGCCGAAGAGCGCTGCACTGCGCTGCACGGCGTGCCGACGATGTTCATCGCCGAGCTCGATCACCCGCGCTTCGGCGAGTTCGACCTGAGCTGCCTGCGCACCGGCATCATGGCCGGCTCGCCATGCCCGATCGAGGCGATGAAGCGCGTGGTGTCGCAGATGAACATGCGCGAGGTGACCATCGCCTACGGCATGACCGAGACCTCGCCGGTGTCGTTCCAGAGCTCGATCAGCGATCCGCTGGACCGGCGCGTGTCCACCGTCGGGCGCATTCAGCCGCGGCTGGAGGCCAAGGTGGTGGACACCGCCACCGGCCAGGTGGTGCCGGTGGGCGAGAAGGGCGAGCTGCTGGTGCGCGGCTACTCGGTGATGCAAGGCTACTGGGGTGATGCCGAGCGCACCGCCGAGGCGGTGCAGGGCGGCTGGATGCACACCGGCGATCTGGCCACCATCGATGCCGAGGGCTACTGCAACATCGTCGGCCGCGCCAAGGACATGCTGATCCGCGGCGGCGAGAACGTCTATCCGCGCGAGATCGAGGAGTTCCTGTTCCGCCACCCCAAGGTGCAGTCGGTGCAGGTGTTCGGCGTGCCCGACGCCAAGTACGGCGAGGAGGTCTGCGCCTGGATTACGCTCAAGCCCGGCCAGAGCAGCACAGAAGCCGAGATCCGCGACTTCTGCAAAGACCAGATCGCGCACTACAAGGTGCCGCGCTATATCCGCTTCGTGAACGAGATGCCGATGACGATCACCGGCAAGGTGCAGAAGTTCGTGATGCGCGACAAGATGATCGAGGAGCTGGGCCTGAACCCGGCCCGCACCGCCTGACTTGCTTGACCTTGGGGAGCCAGCGATGACCGCTTTGACTACCGGACTGAACTTCGCGCTCGGCGAGACCATCGACATGCTGCGCGACAGCGTGCAGACCTTCGCCGCCGAGCAGATCGCGCCGCGCGCCGACGCCATCGACCGCGACAACCAGTTTCCGCCCGACCTGTGGCGCAAGCTCGGCGATCTGGGCCTGCACGGCATGACCGTCGCCGAGGACTACGGCGGCAGCCAGATGGGCTACCTCGCGCACATCGTCGCGCTGGAGGAGGTGTCGCGCGCCTCGGCCGCGGTGGGGCTGAGCTACGGCGCGCATTCCAACCTGTGCGTCAATCAGATCCACCGCAACGGCAGCGCCGAGCAAAAGGCCAAGTACCTGCCCAAGCTGGTGTCGGGCGAACATGTCGGCGCGCTGGCGATGAGCGAGCCCAACGCCGGATCGGATGTGGTCAGCATGAAGCTGCGCGCCGAGCGCAAGGGCGACCGCTACGTGCTCAACGGCAGCAAGATGTGGATCACCAACGGCGGCGACGCCGACACGCTGGTGATCTACGCCAAGACCGACATCAACGCCGGCGCCGGCGGCATGACCGCCTTCATCGTCGAGAAGAGCTTCAAGGGGCTGAGTTACGGCACCAAGCTGGACAAGCTGGGCATGCGCGGCAGCAACACCTGGCCGCTGTTCTTCGACGACTGCGAGGTGCCCGCCGAAAACGTGCTGGGCGTTGAAGGCAAGGGCGTCAAGGTGCTGATGAGCGGGCTGGACTACGAGCGCGCGGTGCTGTCGGGCGGGCCGC
>CALBTN010000319.1 GCA_937967345.1 uncultured Rubrivivax sp.
GGCCTCGCCCGGCTGGCGGCGTGCGCCGCGGCGTGGGTGCACGGCCGCGCCGCCGATGTCGCGCTGGCGCGCACACCGCGCTGTCTGGCGCTGCGCGCCGGCGATCTGGCCGACGCCATGCGCGCGGTGATTGCGGCGCGCGGCGCCCCCGGGCTTGGAACGGACGGCTAACGGGCCGGACGGGTCGGGCGCTTGCCCGCGGCGCGCGCGGTCTGGCCCTGGGCGGGCGACTTGGCGCCGGCCTGGGCGGCGTGAGCAGCCTTGCCGGATCGGGCTGCCTTGACGTCCTTGCCCGCCCTGGCCGCCTTGGCCTCGCGATCGGCCTGCTGCACCGCCTTCAGTTCGTCCAGCGCACTGGACGCGCGCGCACGCTCGCCGCGGGCGCGCGACGCCGGGCCGCCATCGCCATCGCGCACCAGCCGAAAGTCAATGCGCCGGGTGTCCAGATCGACCCGGCTGACCTGCACCCGCACCCGCGTGCCCACCGCGTAACGCACGCCGGTGCGATCGCCGCGCAGTTCCTGGTGCACCTCGTCGAAGCGGTAGTACTCGCCGCCGAGCTCGGTGATGTGAACCAGGCCCTCGACGTACAGCGCATCGAGCGTGACGAACAGGCCGAAGCTGGTCACGGCGCTGACCGTGCCGGCGTACTCCTCACCCAGGTGCTCGCGCATGAAGCGGCACTTCAGCCAGGCCTCGACATCGCGCGAGGCCTCGTCGGCGCGGCGCTCGTTGGCGCTGCAATGCACGCCGGCGGCCTCCCAGGCCTGCAGCTCCTTGCTGGCCGGCTTGGCGGACGCGGTGCCGGCGGCGCGTGCCAGCGGCAGCGGCGCCGCCGCGGCCATGCGCGCCACCAGCGCTGCGTCGAGCTGGTAGCGCTTGTCGCCGAGGATCGCCTTGATGACCCGGTGCACCAGCAGGTCTGGATAGCGCCGGATCGGGCTGGTGAAATGGGCATACGCGCCGTAGGCCAGGCCGAAATGGCCGGCGTTGGCGCTGGTGTAGACCGCCTGCTGCATCGAACGCAGCAGCATCGCGTGGACCTGCATCACGTCGGGCCGGTCCTTCGTCGCCTGCGCGATCTGCTGCAGCTCCCTGGGGGTGGGCTCGTCGCTCAGGTGCAGGCCGATGCCCAACGCGCGCAGATAGTTCTGCAGTGTCACGCGGCGCTCCGGCGTCGGGCCTTCGTGCACCCGAAACAGCGCCGGGTGTCCTGCGGCCTCGATGAAGCCGGCCGCGCACTCGTTGG
This sequence comes from uncultured Rubrivivax sp., assembly GCA_937967345.1. Taxonomy (GTDB): domain Bacteria; phylum Pseudomonadota; class Gammaproteobacteria; order Burkholderiales; family Burkholderiaceae_C; genus Rubrivivax. The sequence goes on from CALBTN010000319.1 coordinate 1,250, forward strand.
CCGCGAGCATCGCCTCCTCGATCAGCCGGTGCGCGTCGGTGCGCACCCGCGGCTCGATGCGTTCGATGCGGCCATTCTCGTCGCTGACGATCTGCGTCTCGACCGTCTCGAAGTCGACCGCGCCGCGCCGCGCGCGCTGCTTGAGCAGCGCGCGGTAGACCTCGTGCAGGTGCAGCAGGTGCGGCACCAGCTCGGCACGGCGCTCGGCCTCGGGGCCGCGCGTGTTGGCCAGCACCGCCGCCACCTCGGTGTAGGTCAGCCGCGAGCGCGAGCACATCACCGCCGGGTAGAACTGGTACGCATCGATCACGCCATCGGCGTCGACGACCATGTCGCACACCATGGCCAGCCGGTCCTGTTGCGGATTGAGCGAGCACAGCCCGTTGGACAGCTTTTCCGGCAGCATCGGGATCACACGCCGCGGGAAGTACACCGAAGTCGCGCGCTCGTAGGCGTCGGCGTCGATCGGCTCGCCCGGCTTCACGTAGTGGCTGACGTCGGCGATGGCGACGATCAGCCGCCACCCGGCGAGCGCCTTCTTGCCGCGGCCGCGCGCAAACGGCTCGCAGTACACGGCGTCGTCGAAATCGCGGGCATCCTCACCGTCGATCGTGACCAGCGGCAGGTCGGTCAGGTCGATGCGCTGGCGCCGGTCGGCCGCGCGCACCGCATCGGGCAACGCCGCGGCCTGCGCCAGTGCGCTCGGCGAGAAGCGGTGCGGCACTTCGAACTTGCGCACCGCGATCTCGATCTCCATGCCCGGGTCGTCGATCTCGCCGAGCACCTCGATCACGCGGCCCATCGGCTGCGAATACATCGACGGCGCCTCGGTCAATTCGATCGACACCACCTGGCCCGCGGCCGCGCTGGCGATCGCATTCTTCGGCACCATGATGTCGTGGCCGTAGCGCCGGTCCTCGGGTGCTACCAGCCAGATGCCGCCCTCGTGCAGCAGCCGGCCGATGATCGGCGCCTTGCGGCGCTCGAGGATGTCGAGCACGCGCCCTTCGGGGCGGCCCTTGCGATCGAAGCGCACGACGCGTACGCGCACGCGGTCGCGGTGCAGCACCGCGCGCATCTCCTGCGGCGACAGATAGATCGACGCCTGGCCATCGTCGCGGCGCACGAAGCCGTGGCCGTCGACGTGGCCTTCGATGCGGCCCTCGACCTCGCTCAGCAGCCCCGCGCCGGCGGCCGGCAGGCCCGATTGGGTAGTTTCCTTGATGCTAGAATCCTCGTTGTTCGAGGCCCAGGTGGCGGAATTGGTAGACGCACTAGTTTCAGGTACTAGCGGGTAACTCCGTGGAGGTTCGAGTCCTCTCCTGGGCACCAGATGGTTGAAGTGGATGATGACGTGAAGCAAGGGGTCGGCACTGCCGGCCCCTTCTTCTTTGGGAGCGTCAGATCGAGAATTTCTTCGCCAGGCCTTGCGGGCCGATGCCGTCGTAATCCTCGAACGGCTGGTGAATCCAGGGGCTGGTGGGAAGCCGCTCGACGAAGTAGTCGGGCGTGTAGCTCGACACCCCCTTGACCCAGATCACCGCCGAGCGCAACTCGCGGATCGACGGCGTGCCGCGCAGCCGATCGACCACCGCGCGCAGCGTCACGCCCGAGTCGGCGAGGTCGTCCACCAGCAGCACGCGGCCCGCCAGTTCGCCCTTGGGCAAGGTGATGTACTTGGCGATGTCCAACCGACCCTGGATGGTGCCGGCGTCGGCGCGGTACGAGCTGGTCGACATGATCGCCAGCGGCTTGTCGAACACGCGCGACAGCACGTCGCCCGGGCGCATGCCGCCGCGCGCCAGGCACAGGATCTGGTCGAAGGGCCAGCCCGAGTTGTGCACCTTGAGCGCCAGGCGCTCGATCAGCATGTGGTACTCGTCCCAGGACACGTACAGGTGTTTGCCGTCGTCGGTGAGCATGGCGGTCGATGGGGTGCAAAGCGAAGGGTTTGATGCGCCGCAGCCGCGCGCTCAGCTACGGTAGGGATGGCGCAGCACGATCGTGTGGTCGCGGTCGGGTCCGGTCGAGACGATGTCGATCGGCGTACCGATCAACGACTGCACTCGCTCCAGGTAGCGCCTGGCATTCAGCGGCAACTGGTCCCATTCGGTCAGGCCGGCGGTGGTCTGGTTCCAGCCGGCAAAGCTCTCGTACTGCGGCTCGCAGGCGGCGACCTCGTCGGCGTCGAGCGGCAGCACGTCCAGGCTGCGTCCGTCCAGCACGTAGCCCACGCACACCTTGATCTCGGCCAGACCGTCGAGCACGTCCAGCTTGGTGATGCACAACCCCGACAGGCCGTTGATGATGGCCGAGCGCTTCAGCGCCGCGGCGTCGAGCCAGCCGCAGCGCCGGGCACGGCCGGTGACGGTGCCGCGCTCCTGGCCGACGCTGGACAGATGGTGGCCGACGCTGCCCGGTTGGTCCATCGGCAGCTCGGTCGGGAACGGGCCGCTGCCCACGCGCGTGGTGTAGGCCTTGGTGATGCCCAGCACGTAGTGCAGCATCGATGGCCCGACGCCCGATCCGGCCGCCGCAGTGCCGGCCACGCAGTTGCTCGAGGTGACGTACGGATAGGTGCCGTGGTCGACATCGAGCAAGGTGCCCTGTGCGCCTTCGAACAACAGGTTCGCGCCGCCCTGGTGCGCGCGGTGCAGCGCGTAGCCGACATCGGCCAACAGCGGGCGGATCTGCTGTGCCGCGCGCAGCGAGCTGTCGAGCATCTGCGCGTAGTCCAGCCGCTGCGCATGCAGGTAGCCGTCGAGCGCGAAGTTGTGCCACTCGACCAGCTCGCGCAGCTTGTCGGCAAAGCGTTGCGGATGCTTGAGATCCTGCGCCCGCAGCGCGCGCCGGGCCACCTTGTCCTCGTAGGCCGGGCCGATGCCCTTGCCGGTGGTGCCGATCTTGCCGCTGCCGCTGTGCTCGCGCAGCCCTTCGCGCGCCTTGTCGACCGCCACGTGAAACGGCAGGATCAGCGGGCACGACTCGCTGACGAACAGGCGCGACCGCACCTGCAGCCCCGCGTCTTCGAGCCGGCCGATCTCCTGCAGCAAGTGTTGCGGGTCGACGACCACGCCGTTGCCGATGTAGCAGGCCACGCCGTCGCGCATGATCCCCGAAGGCACCAACTGCAGCGCGGTCTTGTGCCCCTTGATCACCAGCGTGTGGCCGGCGTTGTGGCCGCCTTGGAAGCGCACCACGCCCTGCGCATGGTCGGTCAACCAGTCGACCATCTTGCCCTTGCCTTCGTCGCCCCATTGCGTGCCGACGACGACGACGTTGCGGCCGCTCGCGCTGCGCTGGCCCGGTGGAGTGTTCAAGTCTGGTCCCTCTTCGTGCAAGACGGCTGCGGCGCGGCTAGATCGCGCGCAGCACCCAATGATCGCCGATCGCCACCAGCTCGCGGTCGCAATCGAACTCCTGAGCCTCCTGGGCATGGCCCGGCAGCATGCACACGACGGTCTCGCCGGCCTCGCGCAGGCGGCGCACCTCGGCGCGCAGCAGCGGATCCTCGCTCCACGGCGCCAGCACGGCGCCGGCCCGCGGGATCGGCAAAGCATGCTCGGCCAGCACCTTCAGGTCGAGGCTGAAACCCACCGCCGGGCGGCGCCGGCCGAACACCGCGCCGACTTCGTCGTAGCGGCCGCCGCGCACCAGCGCCTGGCTGCAGCCCGCGCCATAAACCGCGAAGCGGGTGCCGCTGTAGTAGGCGTAGCCGCTCATGTCGGACAGATCGAAGCCCAGCCGCACGCCCGGATGGCCGCGCTTGAGGTGCGTGGCAAGCCACTGCAGGTCATCGAGCGCGGTCGCGATCAGCGCGCGCTGCGGCAGCCGCTGTCGCGCCGCGGCGAGCACTTCCTCGCCGCCGTACAGCGTCAGCAACTCATGCAGCGCGTGCCGGGTTTCGGCCGGCATGCGCTCGGCCAAGGCTTGCAGCAGCGCCGCATCCTTGTTCGACAACGCGCCCACCACCTGCTCGAGCTGCGCCGCATCCACCAGCACGCCGGCGAGCACGCCGCGCACGATGCGCGCGTCGGCCAGATCGATCACCAGCCCGTTCAGGCCGGCCATGCGCAGCGCGTCCAGCGCCAGCTCCTGCACCTCGAGGTCGGCCTCCAGGCCGACATGGCCGAAGACCTCGGCGCCGAATTGAAGCGGCTCGCGCGAAGCCAAGCCACTGGGCCTTGCATGCAGTACCGGACCGCAGTAACTCAGGCGCGTGATGCCCTCGCGGTTGAGCAAGTGCGCGTCGATTCGCGCCGCCTGCGGCGTGGTGTCGGCGCGCAGCCCCAGCGAGCGGCCGCTCAGCTGGTCGACCAGCTTGAAGGTGCGCAGGTCCAGCTCATGGCCGGTGCCGCTGAGCAGCGAATCCAGGTGCTCGAGCAGCGGCGGGATGACCAGCTCGAAGCCGTAGCTGCGTGCGCGGTCGAGCAAGGCACGGCGCAACTCCTCGATGCGGCGCGCCTGTGCCGGCAGTACATCGGCGATGTGCTCCGGCAGCAGCCACGCAGACGACATGAATCAACCCGGAAACGGCAAACGGGCATTGTAGCCAGCGCCCTGCGCGCGGCCTGGGGTCGCGGCGCTGCCGCAACGCGGATTCAGCGCCAGAACACCAGCAGCAGCACCACGCCGATCAGCATGCTGCTCAAGCCGACGAAGCGGATCTGGCCGTCGCTCAGGCGGGTCGCGCGCTCGAACATCGTGCGCCAGCGGCCCGGGCTGAGAAATGGCAGCAGCCCTTCGAACACCAGCATCAGGGCCACCGCGCCGAGCAACAGGTCCGACATGATCGCGCCGCTAGCGTGCCGGCCGGCTTACTTGGCCTCGGCCGACGAGCTGCCGCGCATCGCGCGGAAGAACTCGCTGCTCGGGTCGACCACCAGCAGGTCCGACCGCGACCGGAAGGCGGTGCGGTAGGCGTCCAGGCTGCGATAGAACTTGGCGAAGGCCGGGTCGCGGCCGAAGGAATCCGCATACAGCGCAGTGGCCTTGGCGTCGCCGATGCCCTTGGTCTTCTGCGCGTCGCGGTAGGCCTCGGCGACGATCACCTCGCGCTGACGGTCGGCTTCGGCGCGGATGCGCTCGCCTTCGGCCTGTCCGGTGGAACGCAGCTCGTTGGCCACGCGCTTGCGCTCGGACTCCATGCGCTTGAACACCGAATCGGTGATGTCGGCGACGAAGTCCACGCGCTTGATGCGCACGTCCACCACCTCGATGCCGAAGGCCTTGGCCTCGTCGGCCAGCCGCGCCAGCACTTCGCGCATGACCTGTTCGCGCTCGACCGACAGCACGCCCGACACGTTGCGCCGCGTCACTTCTTCGTTGAACGCCGCCTGCACCACCGGTCCGAGGCGGTTCTCCAGGTTGCGAAAATCGGTGCCGTTGTTGCGGATGAACTGGCGCGGCTCCTTGATGCGCCACTTGACCAGCCAGTCGATGATCAGGCTCTTCTTCTCGGCGGTGAAGATCGGCCGGCTCTCCGAGTTGTCCAGGGTCTGGATGCGCCGGTCGAGGAAGACCACGTTCTGGAACGGCGGCGGCAGCTTGAACTTCAGCCCCGGCTCGGTGATGACTTCCCTGATCTCGCCCAGCGCGAACACCACCGCCACCTGGCGCTGGTCGACGATGAACATGGTCGACGCCGCGATCATCAGCGCGATCAGCGCCGCTGCGGCCAGCATTCCGATTCGATTCATGCGGGTCTTTCGTCAGCGCACTTCGCGCTCGCGGCTGCGGCCGCCGTCGCGCGACCTGGCGTCGGCCGGCGCCGCGGCCGGCGCCTCGGCCGGCATCGGCTGCGGCGCGGCCACCGCCGCCGCGCCGCCGGCCTGTTGCATCAGCTTGTCCAGCGGCAGGTACAGCAAGTTGGAGCCGGCGCGGCTGTCGACCAGCACCTTGCTGACGTTGGAGAACACCTGCTGCATGGTGTCGATGTACATCCGGTCGCGCGTGACGGCCGGCGCCTTCTTGTACTCGTCGACCACCGAACGGAAGCGCTCGGCATCGCCTTCGGCCATGTTCACCACGCGCGCGCGGTAGCCCTCGGCCTCTTCGCGCAGCCGCGACGCCGTGCCTTGAGCACGCGGGATCACGTCGCTGGCATAGGCCTCGCCTTCGTTCTTGAAGCGGTCGCGGTCGGCGGTGGCCTTGACCGCGTCGTTGAAGGCGGCGACCACCTGGTCGGGCACCGCCACCGCCTGCACGTTGACGTTGACCACCTGGATGCCGGTGTGCAGCCGGTCCAGCTGCGACTGCAAAGATGCCAGCAGGTCGGCTGCCAGCTGATCGCGCGCGCGGTACAGCACGGCATCGACGTTGGCCCGGCCAACCACCTCGCGCACCGCCGATTCGCTGGCCTGCACCACCGCCTCGTCGGGGTTGCGGTTCTCGAACAGGAAGGCGCGAGCGTCCTTCAGCCGGTACTGCACGGTGAAGCGGATGTCGATGATGTTCTCGTCCTGCGTCAGCATCGACGAGTCGCGCAACCCGGTCGCCGGCACCGGCGTATTGCGCCCGATCTCCACCGAGCGCAGCTGCGTCACAGGCACCGTCTCGTGCGCCTGGAACGGGTACGGGAAGCGCCATTGGATGCCGGCATCGACGGTGTAGGCGTAGCGCCCGAACGAGGTCACCACCGCCTGCTGGCCTTCTTGCACGATGAACACGCCGCTGCCCAGCCACACCAACGCCACCACGCCGGCGATCAGGCCGACGCCGATGCCGGCGCTCTTCAGATTGGGCTGGAACGGCGAACCGCCGTCAGGCGGCGGCTCGTCGCCGCGCTGCGGCCGCCGGCCGCCGGCCTTGCCGCCGAACAGGCCGCTGAGCTTGCGGTTGAAGTCGCGCCACAACTCGTCCAGGTCGGGTGGTCCTTCGTTGCGGCCGCCGCTGAGCACCAGGGTGTCGTTCATGCCGGTGCCAAGCCGCGGCGCGCGCAGCAGCCAGCGCAGCATGCCGCGCAACAGCGCCGATGCGGCAAGGGCGACATCACGCAGCTTGGCGCTCGGTCGTCGGTCGGGAAAGGTCTCAGACATGGCGGAAGGGCTGCGGCGGCCTCGACAGACCGGCATTGGAAGAAAGGGGACGCGGATCGGGCGGCGCGAGCGCAATGCCCGGCCCGGCATTCAGGTGCGCGCTGGCCGCATCGCCGAGCACTTCGCGCAGCGCCGCCAGGCCTTCGCCACTGCGTGCGCTGACGAACACCCGGCGCGTGCGCACGCCGTTGGCACGCTCGATCCAGTCCAGCGGCTGGCGCGGCAGGCGCGACGGCTCGAGCAGATCGCACTTGTTGTACACCAGCACCTGCGGCACCTGGTCGGCGCCGATCTCGCTGAGCACACGCTCGACTTCGGCGCACTGCTCGAGCAGATTCGGGCTCGACGCATCGACCACGTGCAGCAGCAGGTCGGCCTCGGCCGCCTCCTGCAGCGTGGCACGAAAGGCCTCGACCAGCTTGTGCGGCAGGTCGCGGATGAAGCCCACCGTGTCGGACAGCGAGGCCGCGCCGGCCTGCTCGCCCAGCCACAACGCGCGCGTGGTGGTGTCCAGTGTCGCGAACAGCTGGTCGGCGGCGTAGGCACGCGCCTTGACCAGCGCGTTGAACAAGGTGGACTTGCCGGCGTTGGTGTAGCCCACCAGCGAGATGCGAAAGGTGCCGCGGCGCTCGCGCGCCTTACGCTGCGTGCCGCGCTGGCGCTTGACCTTTTCCAGCCGCGCGGCCACCGACTTGATGCGCTCGCCGATCATGCGCCGGTCGAGTTCGATCTGCGCCTCGCCCGGGCCGCCGCGCAGTCCGATGCCGCCGCTTTGCCGCTCCAGGTGCGACCAGCGCCGCACCAGCCGGGTCGACAGGTACTGCAGCCGCGCGAGCTCGACCTGCAGCTTGCCCTCGTGGCTGTGCGCGCGCTGCGCGAAGATGTCGAGGATCAGCCCGGTGCGGTCGGCCACCGCGACGCCCAGATGGCGCTCGAGGTTGCGCTGCTGCGCCGGGCTGAGCGCCTGGTCGAAGATCACGCCGTGCGCGCCACTGGCGTGCACCAGCGCCTTGATCTCGTCGGCCTTGCCCGAGCCGACGAACAGCGCGGCATCGGGCGCGCGGCGGCGCGCGACGACACGCCCGACCGGCTCATCGCCGGCCGACTGCGCCAACAGCGCCAGTTCGTCCAGGGTCGCGTCGAAGCCGGCCTCGTTGCCAATTTGCACGCCCACCAGCACGGCGCGCGTGGGCGCGTCCGCCTGCGGCGCGGTAGGGGGGATGGGAAGACTCAAGGCCTGACTTGCCCACGCGCGGCAGCGGCCGCTGCTTCAAGCATTGTCGGCAGGCTCGTTGGCGTGGAAGTTCACCGCGCGCCCGGGCACGACGGTGGAAATGGCGTGCTTGTAGACCATCTGCGTGACGGTATTGCGCAGCAGCACGACGTACTGGTCGAACGACTCGATGTGGCCTTGCAGCTTGATGCCGTTGACCAGATAGATCGACACCGGCACGTGCTCCTTGCGCAGCAGGTTCAAGAACGGGTCCTGCAGCAACTGCCCTTTATTGCTCACGATATGCTCCGTGATGAAGTTATTCGACGGCCGACGTTAACACAGGCCCTGCGCCAGCATGGCGCAGCGCAGCATGCCGCACCGCCCTATATGCATGCGGCATTTCGTTGTTCAAGACCCGCGCTCGTCGAAAGGGTTCCGCGACGAGCGCAACTGCACGCGCAGCGGCGTGCCCACCAGCTTGAAGTGTTCGCGAAAGCGCCCTTCCAGGTAGCGCTTGTAGGCGTCGGTCACATGCTCGAGCGAGTTGCCGTGGATGACGACGATCGGCGGATTCATGCCGCCTTGATGCGCATAACGCAGCTTCGGGCGGAAGCGGCCCGAGCGTTTGGGCGCCTGGTGCTGCACCGCTTCGAGCAGCAACCGCGTCAACACCGGCGTGGGCAGCTTGCGCACCGCTGACGCATGCGCGTCGCCGATCGCCTTCCACAGCGGGCCCAAGCCCTGGCGCTTGATCGCCGAGATGCGTTGCACCGATGCGAATCGCATGAACACCAGCCGCTGGGCGATCGAACGCTCGAGCATCTGACGCTGGTAGTCGTCGACCGCGTCCCACTTGTTCACCGCCAGCACCACCGCACGGCCCGACTCGACGATGTAGCCGGCGATGTGTGCGTCCTGGTCGGTCACGCCCTGGGTGGCGTCCAGCAGCAGCACCACCACGTTGGCATCGGCGACGGCCTGCAGCGTCTTGACCACCGAGAACTTCTCGATGCTTTCGAACACCCGGCCCTTGCGCCGCAAGCCGGCGGTGTCGATCAGCTCGAAGCGCTGGCCCTGGCGCTCGAAGGGCACGCTGATGGCGTCGCGCGTGGTTCCCGGCTGGTCGAAGGCCACCAGCCGCTCCTCGCCCAGCCAGGTGTTGATCAGCGTGGACTTGCCGACGTTCGGCCGCCCGGCCACGGCCAGGCGGATCGGCTTGTCGGCATCGGGTTCGCCCGGCATCGGCTCGTGCGGCGGCAGGCCCTCGAACGCCGCCTCGAGCAGGCTGCGGATGCCCTGACCGTGCGCGGCCGACACCGGATGCGGCTCGCCCATGCCCAGTTCGTGAAACTCGGCCAGCCGCGGCGAACTGCTCATGCCCTCGGCCTTGTTCAGCGCCAGCAGCACGCGCGGCGCGGTGGTGCGCAAGTAGCGTGCGATGTCGTGGTCCTGCGCGCTCAAGCCGGCGCGAGCGTCCAGCACGAACACCACCACGTCGGCCTCGGCCACCGCCTGGCGCGTTTGCTTGGCCATCTCGCGCAGCATGCCGTCGCTGGTATCGGGCTCGAAGCCGCCGGTATCGACGACGATGAAGTCGCGGCCGTCGAAGCTGGCATCGCCATAGTGGCGGTCGCGCGTCAGCCCGGCGTAGTCGGCGACGATCGCATCGCGGCTTCGCGTCAGGCGGTTGAACAAGGTCGACTTGCCCACGTTCGGCCGCCCGACGATGGCCAGCACCGGCTTCATGCGCAGCTTCCTGGCGAGCGCCCTATTCGGGCCGGAACGCGAACAGCCCGCCGTTGCGCGTGACCACCAGCAGCGTGTTGCCCGCCAGCGTCGGCCTTCCCACCACCTGCGAGCCGTCGGTGGCCAGCCGCGCCAGCGTGCGGCCGTCCTTGGGGTCGAGAAAGTGCAGGTAGCCTTCGAAATCGCCGAACACCACCGCCGCGCCGAGGCTGGCCGGCGCGCTCAGCCGGCGCAGCGCCAGGCGCTCGCTGCTCCAGGCGGTCTCGCCGTTGGCAGTCTTCCAAGCGACGATGCGGTCGCTGGCGTCGGCGCCCACCACCACCTCGTCGTCGCCGCCGATGGCATTGATGCCGCCGCTGTTGCGCGCCCACAGCAGCCGTCCGGCTTCGGCGTCGACGCAGCCCACCGCGGCCTGGAACGAGCGCGCGCACAGCCGGTTGCCCAGGCGCAGCGCGGGGCCGACCAGGTCGGCCAGACGCTCGACCTCGTTGGTGCCGCGCGGTGTGCCGATCGGCACCTCCCACAGCACGCTGCCGCGCGTCGGGTCGATGCCGGCCATGCGCGGCCCCTGCCCCGCCACCAGCGTGTCCTTGACCGCCGTGAGCACACCGCTGTGCAGCAGCGTCAAGGCCTCGCCCGGACGCTGCAGCGACCACAGGCGGGTGCCGTCGAGCGCGTCGAAGGCATGCACCGCGCGATCCACGCCCATCACGAACACACGCTCGCCGGCCACCAGCGGCGCGGTGCTGACGCGCGAGTTCAGCTGCGCGCGCCAGGCCTCGCGCTCGCCGTCGAACACCACCAACCGGTTGTCGGCCGTGACCACCGCATGAAAGCGCCCGTCGCTGCCGACGCCGGCCGACAGCGGTGCACCCGCGTCCAACCGCCACCGCACCGCGCCGCTGTTCGCGTCCAGCGCCATCACGCTGCCGTCGCTGCCGGCGACGACGAACTGACCATCGCGCGCCACCACCGCCAGCGCGAACTTCACGCTGTTCAGCTTGGCCGACCAGGCCTGGCGCACCGCGATCGTGGGGGTGAAGGCTTCCAACGGCTTGGGCTTGGGTTTGTCGGCCGCGCAGCCGGCAAGCAGCACCAGCGTTGCCGTCAGCAGCGGCAACACACCGCGTCCGGGGCGCAACAGCGCCCGGCCTGGCGCCCGGCGGTGCGGCCGCGAAACCGGCGCCCCGGCGCTGCCGCCGGCCGTCACTGCAGGGTCTCCGCCGCCTTGGCCGGCGCGTCGGGCGCCGCGCCGAGCGCGGTGAGCTTGGCCTCGATCAGGCGCCGGTATTCGACCTTGGAATCCATCGCCTGCCACGCGGCCTGGTAGGCGCTGCGCGCCTCGGCCGGCTTGCCCTGCGCCAGCAGCACGTCGCCGCGCCGGTCGGCCACCAGCGCGGCAAAGGTCGGGGCCTTGGCCTGGTCGAGCTGCTTCAGCGCGGCGTCGTAGTCCTTGGCCTGCAGCAGCAGCCCGGCCAGCCGCAGCCGCGCGACGGTCTGGTACTCGGCCTCGGTGGCGTTGTGCGCCACCCAGTCGAGGCTGGCCTGGGCCTCGCTGCTTTGGCCGCTGGCGAACTGCACGCTGGCCGCCAGCAGCCCGCCTTGTTCGGCGTAGACGGTGCGCGGATACCGCTGCTTCAGGTCGGCGAAGATCTGGCCGGCACGCTGGGCGTTACCGGACTGGGCCGCGCGGTCGAGTTCGTCATACATTGCCGCCGCCTTCATCGACTGCTCGCGCTGCCACCACTTCCAGCCGTTCAGCCCGGCAAACACCGCCAGCGCGGCGATCAGCGCCCAGGTGATCAGGTTGCCGTAGGTCTTCCAGAACGCCTTTAGCGCGTCGAGCTGTTCCTGTTCCTGCAGGTCTAGGGGTTGTGCCATGAAGTACTTCGAAAAAGGCGTCCTGCCGGGAAGTGGCCGACCGGGTACGCGAAAGAAGGTGGGAATTATGCGGTGCGCAACTCGTGCGCCCAGCCGGCCACATCGGCCAGCGCGCGCGTGCGCTGCGGCGCGGCAGCGTCGCGCAGCGGCTTGATCGACAGCTCGCCGCGCGCGAGCTCGTCGGCGCCGAAGATCAGCGCGTGGCGTGCGCCGCTGGCGTCGGCGCGCTTGAACTGCGACTTCATGCTGGCCGGGCCATCCTTGCCTGCCGCATGCAGCAGCACCGACACGCCGACGGCGCGCAGCGCCTCGGCTACGGCGGTGGCCTGCGGCAGTGCCGAGGCGTCGGGCACCACCGCGTAGGCGTCGCAGGGCGTGGTGGGCGGCACAACGCCCTGCTGCTCGATCAGGTCGAGCACGCGCTCGATGCCCAGACCCCAGCCCACCGCCGGCGCCGGCTTGCCGCCGATCATCTCGATCAGGCCGTCGTAGCGGCCGCCGCCGCACACCGTGCCCTGCGCGCCCAGGCGGTCCGTCACCCACTCGAACACCGTCAGGTTGTAGTAGTCCATGCCGCGCACCAGCCGCGGGTTGATGCGATAGGGCTGGCCGACGGCGTCGAGCACTGCGCGCACCGCATCCAGGTGCTTGAGCGACGCCTCGCCGAGGAAGTCCATCAGCTTCGGCGCCGCCTCGACCAGCGGCTGCATCGCCGGATTCTTGGTGTCCAGGATGCGCAGCGGGTTGCTGTGCAGCCGGCGCTGCGCGTCGGCGTCGAGCAACTCGCGGTGCTGCTCGAAGTGCGCGACCAGCGCGGCGCGGTGCGCGCGCCGCTCTTCGGTCTGGCCCAGACTGTTCAGCTCCAGCCGCACGTCGGCCAGCCCCAGGTCGCGCCACAGCGCGCGCGCCATCAGGATCACTTCCGCGTCGACGTCCGGGCCGGGAAAGCCCAGCGCCTCGACACCGACCTGGTGGAACTGGCGGTAGCGCCCGCGCTGCGGCCGCTCGTGGCGGAACATCGGCCCGGTGTAGTACAGCCGCTTGCCGCCGTCGTACAGCAGGTTGTGTTCGACCACCGCGCGCACCACGCCGGCCGTGGCCTCGGGGCGCAGCGTCAGCGCGTCACCGTTCATGCTGTCGACGAAGGAGTACATCTCCTTTTCGACGATGTCGGTGACCTCGCCCAGCCCGCGCACGAACAGCGGCGTGGGCTCGACGATCGGCGTGCGCACGTTGAGGTAGCCGTAGCGCTGCATCAGCGCGCGCACCTTGTCTTCGAACCACTCCCAGCGCGCCGAAGCCGGCGGCAGGATGTCGTTCATTCCTTTGACAGCTTGGATGGGTTCGGGCATGGGCGGGATTCGAAGTCATTCACCGCACAGGCGCAGAGGACGCAGAGTTAGCGCAGAGGAACTCAATAGCTTTGGTACTTCTCTGCGAACCTCTGCGTCCTCTGCGCCTCTGCGGTGAAGGGTTTGGTTTTCAGCGCGTCGCGACGGCGCCAAAGCGCCGTTCGATGTAGTCCTCGACGATCTTGTGGAATTCTTCTGCGATGCCCTCGCCGCGCAGCGTCATCGCTTTTTGCCCGTCGATGAACACCGGTGCGGCCGGCGTCTCGCCGGTGCCGGGCAGGCTGATGCCGATGTCGGCGTGCTTGCTCTCGCCGGGGCCGTTGACGATGCAGCCCATCACCGCCACCTTCAGGTTCTCGACGCCGGGGTAGCGCTCGCGCCAGGCCGGCATCATTGCGCGCAGATGGTCGTCGATGCGCTTGGCCAGCACCTGGAAGGTCTCGCTGGTGGTGCGCCCGCAACCCGGGCAGGCGGTGACGCTGGGGTTGAAGTTGCGCAGCCCCAGTGCCTGCAGGATCTCCAGCGCCACCACCACCTCCTGCGTGCGCGCCTCGCCCGGCTGCGGCGTCAGGCTCACGCGGATGGTGTCGCCGATGCCGTCTTGCAGCAGCAGCGCCAGCGCGGCGGTCGAGGCCACCGTGCCCTTGGTGCCCATGCCGGCTTCGGTCAGCCCCAGGTGCAGCGGATAGTCGCAGCGCGCGTGCAGCGCGCGGTACACCGCCACCAGGTCCTGCACGCCGCTGACCTTGCAGCTGATCAGGATCTGGTCGGGGCTCATGCCCAGCTCGCGTGCGTACTCGGCCGAGCCCAGCGCGCTTTGCACCAGCGCCTGGTACATCACCGGCTTGGCGTCCCAGGGCTCGGCGCGCTGCGCGTTCTCGTCCATCAGCTGCGCCAGCAAGTCCTGGTCCAGGCTGCCCCAGTTGACGCCGATGCGCACCGGCTTGTCGTGGCGCATCGCGGCTTCGATCATCATCGCGAACTGGCGGTCGCGTTTGTCGCCCTTGCCGACGTTGCCGGGGTTGATGCGGTACTTGCTCAGGGCCTGGGCCATCGCCGGGTATTCGCTGAGCAGGCGGTGGCCGTTGTAATGGAAGTCGCCGATCAGCGGCACGACGATGCCCATGCGGTCGAGCTGCTCGCGGATGTAGGGCACAGCCTCGGCCGCCTCGGGCGTGTTGACGGTGATGCGCACCAGCTCGGAGCCGGCCTGCGCCAGCTCCTTGACCTGGATCGCAGTACCGATCGCGTCCACCGTGTCGGTGTTGGTCATCGACTGCACACGCACCGGCGCGCCGCCGCCGACGGTGACGGCGTGGCTGCCCCAGCGCACCGTCGCCTGGCGCGAATGCCGCACCAGCAGGGCGGCGGGCTGGATGGGTTCAGTGAGCAAATCGTGGGCC
>CALBTN010000320.1 GCA_937967345.1 uncultured Rubrivivax sp.
CGTCTTGCTTCCAGGCGTTGGTCATCTGCACCGCGTGCGACACGCCGATCGAGAAAATCAAGAACGGCACCAGCACCGACATCGGGTCGACGCCGTAGCCGATCAGCGGCAGCAGGCCCAGCAGCCAGATCACCGGCATCGTGGCCACCGTGATCGCCAGCACCGTGAGCTTGAACGAGCGCGAATACCACCACAGCAGCAGCGCGGTGATGACGAAGGCGATGGCGAAGAAGAACACCACCGTCATCAGCCCGTCCATGACGTCGCCCATCACCTTGGCGAAGCCGACGATCTGGATGTCGATGTCGGCGTTGCTGAACTCGCCGCGGATCTTCTCGAGGCGGCGCGCAACCTCGGCGTAGTCGAGCTTGCCGCCGGTCTGCGGGTTGACCTCGAGCAGGTCGGCCTGGACCATCGCCGACTTCAGGTCGTTGGCCACCAGCCGGCCGATCTCGCCGGCCTTGGCCACGTTGGTGCGCACCTGCGCCAGCTCTTCCGGGTTGGCGCTGAAGCGCGCCGGGATCACCACGTCGCCGGTAAAGCCTTCCTCGGTGACCTCGATGTAGCGCGTATTCGGCGTGAACAGCGAGCGCACGCTGGGCCGGTTGACGCCGGGGATGTAGAACACCTCGTCGGTGACCTTGCGCAGCACCTCGAGGAACTCGGGGTTGTAGATGTCGCCCTGGCCCTTCCAGTGCACGCTGACCAGCACCCGGTTGGCGCCGGAGAAGGTGCTGGCGTACTTCAGGAACGCCGCCATGTAGTCGTGCTTCAGCGGGATCAGCTTGTTGAAGCCCGGGTCGAGCCGGGTGTTCAGCGCCGATGCGCCCAGCCCGACCGTGATGGCCAGGAACAGCAGCCCCAGCGGCTTGCGCCAGGCGATCAGCAGCCGGGCCAGGACCGAGACGATCGCGTCGACGCGCGACGGCTCGGCTGTCGATGTGTGGTCGGCCGGTGTGCTCACTGGGTGTGTCCCGAAGGGTTGGGTTGGGCGCGGCTGACGGCGGCCGCACTCGGGTTCGCGCCGGGTGCGGCCTGGGTCTGCAACCCGTTGTCGGTGGCCAGCAGCCAGCGCCCGTCGGGCTCGACCAGGATGCCGGTGATGGTCTCGCGCGCGCCGCTGCGCACCACCTTGAACGACTTGCCGCCGTCGCTGCTGGCGATCACCGTGCCGGCCTCGCCGCCGAGCAGCAGTTGGCCGTCGGCACCGCGCGCATCGGCGTGCAGCGACACCGCCACCGGCACCTGCGATGGCGCCCAGCTCGCGCCGTCGTCGCTGCTGTGGAACACGTTGCCGCGCATGCCGTAGGCAACCCAGCTGCCGCCGCCGAGGCTGACCGCACCGTACAGCGAGCCGTTGTAGAACGCCGGCACCACCTGCCAGTGCTCGCCCGCGTCGTCCGAACGCAGGACGGTGCCCGACTCACCGACGACCAGCCAGTGGCGGCCATCGGCCGCGCCCGCGATGTCGTTGAAGTGCCAGTCGCTTTGTTCGGCCAGGGTGTGCGGCTGCCAGGTCAGGCCGTCATCGCTGGATCGCAGCACCCGCCCGAAGGCCCCCACCGCGAGCCATTGCCCCGGCGCCAGCCGCGCCGCGGCCAGCAGCGGCGCGCCGCGCTCCTTGTCGAAGGCGGCTTCCTTCCAGCTCAGGCCGCCATCGGTGCTGCGCAGGATCCAGCCCTCGTGGCCGAGCGCGAGGCCCAGCTTGGCGTCGGCAAAGACCAGCCGCGTGATCAACGCCTGGCGCTGCGGCGTCACGGCGGCATCGCGCCAGCTGGCCCCGTTGTCGCTCGACACCAGGATGTGGCCGAGCTCGCCCGCGGTGATCAGGCCGGCGTCGGTGCGCACGATGGCGCTGAGCTGCATGCGATCGATCGGCACCCGGTTCGGCGCCAGATCGGGCACGTGGCGCGGCGAGAAGGCAAAGATGCTTGCCAATGCGACGACCAACGCGATGGCCACGCCCACGGCAGTTCGCATCGATTGTCCCCTTGGTGGTAATTCGCACAGTAGCCCGCAACCGGAGCCGCCTTCGACCCGAACAGCAGCGGTGCGATCGTCGATCGAACACCCGTCACCCACCTGCGTGGGGCACCTGAACAAGCCTTCGAAAAATGTTAATCAAGCGCGCAAGACAGGGGTTCGCTGCGAGAGGTCCGATCCGGACGTCGACAACTCATTTCGGGCCATGCCGGATCGCCGCTGCCGCCGCGAGGATCGTCGTCGATCCGCGTGGCGGGCCTGGCATCGGCTCGCGGCTGCGCCTGTCACTGGCTCGCGTGATGAGCCAGCGGATCGACACAATGCCGTCATGACGACATCCGCACCGCCGCCGGCCAACGCCTGCATCGCCCACGGCCCCGCGCACGGTCTGGTCGACCATCTGCGCGGCGTCGCCCGGCTCAGCGCCGCCAGCCTGCCGGCGGCCTCGGCGCCCTGGGGCCACCTGGCCGGCCTGTGGCACGACCTGGGCAAGTTCCGCCCTGGCTTCCAGCGCTACTTGCGGCAAGACGCTGACGCACACGTCGAGGGTCGCGCACTGGTCACGGCCGACAAGACGCACTCCGCTGCCGGCGCGCTGCACGCGCTCGACCTGCTGCGCAATCAGCATGGCAGTCATGGACGCGCTGCCGGCTGGCTGTTCGCACACCTGATCGCATCGCACCACCACGGGCTGTACGACCACGCCGATCTGAGCGATCGGCTGCAGGGCAGCGGCCAGTTGGCAAGCAGGCGCGAGCGCGACGAAGCCATCGCCGTGTGTGCTGCGGCCTGCCCTGAGTTGCTCGACTTGCCCTCGGGCCTGAACCCGCCCGACTTGTGGGCAGCAATTCCGGGCTTCGCGCAACGCGAGCCGCTGGCGCAATCGCTGTGGCTGCGCATGCTGTTCTCGGCGCTGGTCGATGCCGACTTCATCGACACCGAGGCCTACCTCGACGGCAAGCGCGCGGCGCAGCGCAGCGGCTTCGCGCCGCTGGTCGACCACCTTGCGCGGCTCGATAGGCACCTGGACACGCTCGCGAGGCGTGTGCACGCCGCAGGCCGCAGCCACGAGCCGGTGATGCGCGCGCGCGCCCAGGTGCTGGCCGACTGCCGCGCCGCCGCATCGCTGCCGCCCGGCGTGTTCAGCCTGCAGGTCCCCACCGGCGGCGGCAAGACGCTGGCCTCGCTCGCGTTTGCGCTGCGCCACGCCGTCGCGCACGGCATGGAGCGCGTGATCGTCGCCATCCCCTACACCAGCATCGTCGAGCAGACCGCCGATGTCTTCGCCGCCGTGTTCGGCCGCGACGCGGTGGTCGAGCACCACAGCCAGGCCGAGGCCGACCCCGGGCACGACACCGCGCGTTCGCGGCTGGCGTGCGAGAACTGGGACGCGCCGCTCGTCGTCACCACCAACGTGCAACTGCTGGAAAGCCTGTTCGCCGCGCGCACCAGCCGCTGCCGCAAGCTGCACCGGCTGCAGCGTTGCGTGATCGTGCTCGACGAAGCGCAGGTGCTGCCGCCGCCGTTCCTGCAGCCCACGCTCGACGCGCTGCGGCTGCTTTGCGCGCATTACGGCGCGACCATCGTGTCGTGCACCGCGACGCAGCCGGTGCTGGCCGACATCCGGCGCTTCGATGCGCGCCAGTCGCTGCGCGGCCTGGTGCGCGACGGCGCGAAGCCGACCGAGATCGTGCGCGAGGTCGCGCCGCTGTATGCGGCGCTCGAACGTGTGCGCATCGCCTGGCCCACCGACTGGCACGCGCCGCAGCAGCCCGCCGCGCTTGCCGCGCGCGTGGTGGCGCACGAGGCGGTGCTGGCGATCGTCAACACGCGCAAGGCCGCCGCCGAGCTGCTGGCGGCGATCGACGCCGCCGCGCCCGAAGGCGAGCGCACATTGCACCTGTCGGCGGCGATGTGCGGCCAGCACCGCGCCGATGTCATCGCCGGCATCAAGACCCGGCTCGATGCACGCCGCGAAGGCGACGACCGGCCGCTGCGCGTGGTCAGCACCCAGTTGGTCGAGGCCGGCGTCGACCTGGACTTCCCGGTGGTGTTCAGGGCGCTGGCCGGGCTCGACTCGATCGCGCAGGCGGCGGGACGCTGCAACCGCGAAGGACAGCTCGGGCCGCGCGGCGGGCGCGTCGAGGTCTTCGTGCAGGACATCCCCGCAGTACTGGCCACGCTGCGCCGTGCGGCCGAGTCGACCGTCGCGGTGCTCGGCGAATCGAGGCCCGAGACGCTGCCGCCGCAGCTGTTCCAGCGCTACTTCGAACACTGGTACGGCCGCTTCGCCAACCTCGACGACAAGGGCATCGTCGACATGCTGCGCGCCAGCCCCGACTTCGCGCTGCGGCTGCGCAGTGCCGCCGACGCCTACAGGCTGGTCGACGACGAGAACCAGTGCAGCGTGGTCGTGCCGTACACGCCGGCGTCGGGTGACACGGCCGCGCGCGACGCGGCATTGGCGGCATTGCATTCAGGCGATGCGCAGCGCTGGCAGCTGCGCAGCTTGCAGCGCTATGTGGTGCAGGCGCCGCGGCGCGACGTCGACGTCTGGCTCGCACGCGGCGACGTCGCCGAGCCGCTGCCCGGCTGGTTCGTGCTGCAGGACCCGACGCGCTACGACGCCAGGCGTGGATTGCTGCGCGACGGCGCGGTGCTGGATGCGCGCACGCTGGCCCAATAATGCCGCACATCGCAAACGGGATGAACCGATGACCAGCCGCCGTTACTGCCTCGAAGTCCGGGGCGACTGGGCCTGCTTCACGCGGCCCGAGATGAAGGTCGAGCGTGTCAGCTACGAGCTGATCACGCCGTCGGCGGCGCGTGCGATCTTCGATGCAATCCTCTGGAAGCCGGCGCTGCACTGGCGCGTGGTGCGCATCGAGGTGCTGGCGCCGCTGCGCTGGACCAACCTGCGGCGCAACGAGGTCGCCTCGGTGGTGTCCACGCGCAACGTGCAGCAGGCGATGAATGCCGGGGGCGGCGAGCTGGCGCTGTATGTCGACGAAGACCGCCAGCAGCGCGCCGCGCTGCTGCTGCGCGACGTCGCCTACCGGCTGCACGCCGACCTGGTGGTGCGCGACGAGCGGCGCGACCCCGAGCCGCCGGCCAAGTTCTTCGAGATGTTCGAACGCCGCGCGCGCAAGGGGCAGTGCGTGAACCAGCCCTACCTCGGCTGCCGCGAGTTCGCCGCGCGCTGGCGGCTGGTCGACGACGCCAAGGCCGGGCCGCCGCCGATCGCCGAGGACCGCGACCTCGGCTGGATGCTGCACGACCTCGACTTCAGCAACCCCGCCGACCCGCAGCCGCGCTTCTTCAAGGCGCGCATGGTCGGCGGCGTCGTCGAATGCGACGAACGCGAAGTGGAGATGGCGCGGTGATCCTGCAGGCACTGGTCGACTACTACGAGCGTCGCGCGGCCGATGCCGACCCGGCGCGGCGGCTGCCGGCCGCCGGTTTCGAGGACAAGGAGATCCCCTTCGTCATCGAGCTCGACGCCGATGGCCGCGTCGTGCAGTTGCGCGACACGCGCCAGCTCGACGGCAAGCGGCTGCGCGCGCAGCGCTTCCTGGTGCCGCAAGGCGAGAAGAAGACCTCGGGCGTCAAGGCCAACCTGCTGTGGGACAGCGCCGAGTACGCGATCGGGCTGGCGCGCGAACGCAAGGGCGGTGGCGAACAGACGCCGGCAGCGGCCTTCCGCGCGCGCATCGAGGCGCTGCCGCGCGACGCGCAGGACGACCTCGGCATCCGGGCCGTGCTGCTTGCGCTCGACCGCGCCGACTGGTCGCTGCTGCATGCCCACCCGGCGTGGCGCGAGATCGAAGACGGCAACCCGGTGCTGAGCTTTGCGCTCGCGCTGGACAGCGGCGAACTGGTCTGCCAGCGCGACGCGGTGGCGCGCGCGGCGGCGGCTTCGGCGGGCGATGGCCCCACCGGCTGGTGCCTGGTCGAAGGTGCGCGCCGGCCGATCGCGCGGCTGCACCCGAGCATCAAGGGCGTGAAGGACGCGCAGACCTCGGGCGCCAACATCGTGTCCTTC
>CALBTN010000321.1 GCA_937967345.1 uncultured Rubrivivax sp.
GACCTGGGCGGCGGCGGCATGATGCTGGCGTTCGGCATCGTCTGCGCGGTGCTCGAGGCACGCGCCTCGGGCAAGGGCCAGGTGGTGGACGCGGCGGTGCTCGACGGCGCCGCACTGCTCACCTCCATCGTCTGCGAGCTGCGCGCGCTGGGCCTGTGGCGCGACCAGCGGCAGACCAACCTGCTCGACGGCGGCTCGCACTTCTACGACACCTACGAATGCGCCGACGGCCGTTGGATCTCGATCGGCTCGCTCGAGCCGCAGTTCTACGCGCTGCTGCTGCAGAAGCTGGGGCTCGACAAGGACCCCGAGTTCGCGCGCCAGCGCGACCCGGCGGCCTGGCCGGCGCTGAAGGCCAGACTCGCCGCCTTGTTCCGCGCGCAGCCGGCAGCGCACTGGTGCGCGCTGTTCGAGAACACTGATGTCTGCTTCGCCCCGGTGCTCACCACCACCGAGGCCGCAGCGCACCCGCACAACGTCGCACGGGCCAACTTCTTCGAAAGCGAGGGCGTGGTGCAGCCTTCGCCGGCGCCGCGCTTCAGCCGCACACCGGCGGCGCGGCCGGGGCCGGCGCCTTTCATCGGCGAGCACGACGACGAGTTGCTGGCTTGAGCGTGCCAGCAGCCATGCGACAGAGGGGCGCGACATGCAGCTGGGTCTGAAGGACCGGGTCGCCATCGTCACCGGCTCGGCGCGCGGCATCGGCGCCGAGACGGCGCTGGCGCTGGCGGAAGAAGGTGCGTGCATCGTCGTCACCGACATCGACGGCGAAGCCGCCGCGGCGCACTGCGCGGCGCTGCAAGGCGCAGGCCACCAGGCCATCGCCGTGGCCGCCGACGTGACGCGCCAGGCCGATGTCGAGCGCCTGGCGCAGGCCGCGGTGGCCGCCTTCGGTGGCGTGCACGTGCTCGTCAACAACGCCGGCTTCGCGCGCGATGCCCGCATCACCCGTCTCAGCGAAGCGGACTGGGATGCGGTGGTCGACACCGTGCTCAAGGGCGCGTTTCTCTGCACCCAGGCCGTGGCGCCGCTGATGGCCGCAGCGAAGTGGGGGCGCGTCGTCAACATCTCCTCCCGCGCGCACCTGGGCAACCCCGGCCAGGCCAACTACTCGGCGGCCAAGGCCGGCATCCTGGGCTTTTCGGCGGCGCTGGCGCTCGAGCTCGGCCGCGACGGCATCACCGTCAACACCATCGCGCCAGGCTTCATCGAGACCGACGGCGTGCGCAAGCTGCCGCACTACGCGAAGATCCGCGACAACGCGCTCGCCCGCACACCCATCGGTCGCCTGGGCGTGTCGCGCGACATCGCCGCCGCCGTGTGCTTCCTCGCCAGCGAGGCGGCGGGGTACATCAGCGGCGCCACGCTGCACGTGACGGGCGGACGCTATGCCACCTGAGGACACCTGAAGGAGCCGACACGATGGGCATGCCGCTGCTGCATGCGCTGCGCCTGAACGCACGCCGCCTGCCGCACCGCGAGGCGCTGCGATTCGGAGAGCAGGCCTGGCGCTATCCCGAACTGCTGGCGCGCGCCGAGCGCGCCGCGTCGGCGCTGGCGGCGCTGGGCATCGCACCGGGCGAGAAGGTGCCGATGCTGTCGTTCAACCATCCCGACATGCTGGTGGCCTACTTCGCGCTCACCGGCATCGGTGCCGTGCCGGCGCCGCTGAACTACCGCCTCGCGGACGACGACCTGCGCCACGGCATCGCGGCCGCGCACGCGCGCTTCGTGCTGCTCGGCTCGGGCTTCGCCGAGCGCGCCGGGGCGCTGGCCGACGCTGCGTGGCAGCCGATCGTGTTTGCCGACTTCCCGCGTGACGCGCCCGCGGGCGCGTGGCGCTGGGACGAACTGCTGCAGTCCGCCGCGCCAGCCCCGCCCCAAGGCCGCGAGGGCAGCACGATCATGCTGCACACCTCGGGCACCACGGGCCGGCCGAAGGGCGCTTTGCGCTCTCGCTTCGGTTTCGAGGAGCGCGCCATCGCGCAGCGCTTCGGCATCGACGACCGCACATTGGCCGCCCTGCCGCTGTGCCTGAGTGCCGGCTGCGTGTACACGCTGCTGCCGTTGTATCTGGGCGCCAGCGTCACGCTGCTCGAACACTTCGACGCCGGTGCGGCGATCGAGGCGATCGAGCGCGAGCGCATCATCTCCACCATGCTGCTGCCGGCGATGCTGCAGGCCATGGTCGAGCACCCGCGCTGGCGCGATGCCGACCTGTCGAGCCTGCGCGTCGTCCAGTCAGGTGCGGGCACGCTGTCGGGCGCTCTCAAGCGCCGGCTGCTCGACCGCCTGGGCGAAGGCGTGCTCAACATCTATGCCGCCTCGACCGAGGTCGGGCCCTATGCCAACCTCGACGGCGCCGACGTCGGCCGCCAGCTGGAAGGCAACTGCGTCGGCCGGCCGTTCTTCGGCGTCGACCTGAAACTGCTGGACGACGACGGGCGCGAGGTGGCCAGCGGCGAGGTGGGCGAAATCTGCTGCCGCAGCGACTCGCAGTACGACGGCTACTTCGAGGACGACGCGCTCACCGAGAGCACGCGCCGCGGCGACTACCTCACCGTCGGTGACCTCGGCCGCATCGACGCCGACGGGCTGCTGCATTTCGTCGGCCGCAAGCGCGACATCATCAAGAGCGGTGGCATCAACATCTACGCCTCCGAGATCGAACAGGTGCTGCAGCAACACTCGGCCGTCGCCGAGGTGCACTGCATCGGGCTGCCCGACGAGCGGCTGACCGAGCTGATC
Source organism: uncultured Rubrivivax sp. (assembly GCA_937967345.1). Taxonomy (GTDB): domain Bacteria; phylum Pseudomonadota; class Gammaproteobacteria; order Burkholderiales; family Burkholderiaceae_C; genus Rubrivivax. The sequence continues at coordinate 2,749 of CALBTN010000321.1, forward strand.
TGCGCCGTGGTCGTGCCGCTACCCGGCGCCGCGCCCGCAGAAGACGAACTGGCCGCCTTCGCCGCCGCCCGACTGGCGGCCTACAAGAAGCCGCGCCGCGTCGTCTTCATGCCCGAGGTGCCGAAGAACCTGACCGGCCGCGTGCTCAAGGCGCAGCTCGTCGAGCAGGTGCTCGCGCTGCCCGCGGCGCAGCCGGAGTAGCTTCATGCAGCTGTCGAGCGTGGGTCCCGAGCCCTGCTTCTTCGAAGACCTGGAGATCGGTGCCGCCTTCGACAGCCCGACGCGCACGGTGACCGAGGCCGATGTCGTCAACTTCGCGGGCCTGTCGGCCGACTTCAACCGCCTGCACGTCGATGCCGAGTATGCCGCCGGCACGCCCTACGGCCAGCGCATCGCTCACGGGCTGCTGGTGCTCGCGCTGATGTCAGGGCTGGTCACGCGCATGCCGCTCAACCAGCATCTGGAGCCCAGCCTGATGGGGCTGCTCGACATCCAGTGCCGCTTTCCGAAGCCCACCTTCATCGGCGACACGCTGCGCGTGCGCGTGGAAGTGGCGGCAAAGAACGAGACATCGAAGCCCGACCGCGGCGTGGTGGCCTTCCGCCGCCAGGTGCTGAACCAGCGCGGCGAGGTGGTCGTCGAAGGGACCTGGAAGCTGCTCGTGCGTCGCCGTCCGGCATGAAGCTCAACGCTTCGTCGCACCACGAGCCATCAGCAGCGCCGGCAGCAAAGCAGCGACGAACATTTGCCCGACCAGGAAGAAGCCGTCGCGGCAGGCCACCACGGCGCCCCCCGCGGGGCGAGCCGCTGTGCGAGGGTGGGTCGTCTTCGGGCTTGACGGAGCTCGAGCGCGACGAGGTTTGGCGCGTGCTGGACGAAGGTGCGACGGCAACGTCGCAGCGGCGGCCTCCGCGTCCAGGTGCATCTGGCCCATGGCAACGCGGCCGAGCAGAACGGCTGCGTGGCCCACGGAGTCGGCTCCGATCTGCTTGTCGTCGGGCACCGCGAGCAGGCGCGTCTTTCGCGCTGGTGGCGGGGATCGGTCGGCGCGTTGCCGCTGACGCACGCGCCATGCAGCATCCTCGTCGCTGTATCGCTCACGGAGGACGGCTGGACCGCGCCCGCCCTCAACGAAAGCGCGAGAAGTCCGGTTTGCGCTTTTCGAGAAAGGCAGTGGCGCCTTCCATCTGCTCGCCGGTCTCGAAGTAGTTCGGTGCCACCTCTTCGATCAGCTCCTTCATGTCGCGCTGCATGATCGGGGCCATGTGGTGATAGAAGGAGCGCTTGAGGATGCGCAGGCAGGTGGGGCTGAGTGCGAGCAGTTCGTCGGCGAACTTGCGCACCTCCTCGTCGAGCTTCTCCTTGGGCACCACCGAGTTGGCCAGGCCCCACTCCAGCGCCTGCTGCGCCGTGTAGCGACGGCACAGCATCCACAGCTCGCGGGCGCGCTTGTGGCCGAGCACATTGGCCGCGTGCGAGACGATGTAGCCGCCGGCCGGTGAGCCCACGCGCGGCCCGTTCTGGCCGAAGATGGAGTGGTCGGCCGCAACCGTGAGGTCGCAGAAGTAGGCGATGTGGTGGCCGCCGCCGATGGCGTAACCGCTGACGCGCGCGATCACCGGCTTCGGGCACTCGACGATCTGGCGGTTGAAGGTGAAGTTCAGGTCCTCCAGCCCGCTCTTGCCGCCGCTGCCCTTCTCCCAGTTGACGTCGCCGCCGACGCAGAAGGCGCGGTCGCCGGTGCCGGTGAGCACGATCACGCCGACCTTCCTGTCGTTGGCCGCGACATCCAGCAGCCGCTGCATCTCGACGATGTTGTCGCCTGTGAAGGCGTTGAGTTGCTTGGGCCGGTTGATGGTGAGGGTGGCGACGTAGTCCTTGACCTCGAGATAAACCTCTTTGTCAGACATGCTTGTGAATCTCCTGTTGAGTTGAAGGAAGGCTCAGTTGAGCTTGATGTTGGCGTCTCGCACCACCTTGCCCAGGCGCGCCATCTCGGAGCGGATGTGCGCCGCGAACTCCTCCGGCGTTGAGGTGGTGACCTCGCCGCCGAAGGCGGCCAGGCGCTCGCGCGTTTCGGGCAGTGCCATCACTTCCAGCACCGCCGCGTGCAGGCGCTCGATCACCGGCCGCGGCGTGCCCGCAGGCGCCAGCAGCCCGACCCAGGCGGTCGACTGGAAGCCCGGAAAGCCGGACTCGGCCACCGTCGGCAGCTCGGGCAGCACCGCGAGGCGCTTCGGGCTCGTCACTGCCAGCGCCTTGAGCTTGCCGGCCTTGACGTGCGCCGTCGACGACGACACGCTGTCCACCAGCACCGGTACTTGGCCTGCGATGACATCGCCCACCGCAGGTGCACTGCCCTTGTACGGGATGTGCAGCATGTCGATGCCCGCGGCGGCCTTGAAGAGCTCGGCCGCCAGGTGCGTGGAGGTGCCGTTGCCCGACGAGGCGTAGCTCAGCTTGCCCGGCTCCGACTTGGCAAGCGCCACCAGTTCGGCGAGGCTGTTCACCGGCACCGCCGGGTGCACCGAGATGATGTTGGGCACCGCTGCGAGCAGGCCGATGGGCGCGAAGTCGGCCACCGGGTCGTAGGCGAGCTTGCCGAACAGCGCCAGGTTGGCGCCGTGCGTGGCGTTGAAGCCGATGAACAGCGTGTAGCCGTCGGCCGGCGAGCGCGCCGCCGCCTCGGCGCCGATGTTGCCGCCGGCACCGCCCTTGTTGTCGATGACGATCGGCTGCCCGAGCCTGTCGCCCAGGCGCATCGCCAGCGCGCGCGCCACGTTGTCGAGAACGCCGGCTGGAGTCGACGGCACGATGATGCGCACCGGCTTATCCGGATAGCGCGTTTGCGCCCAGCCCGCGTGTGGCATCGCCAGGGCGAGTGCGGCGAAGGCGGCCATGAGGATCGTCAGTCTGCGCATGGCGCTCACTCCTTGGCGGTGGCGGCGGCACGTTGCCGCGCGAAGTCGATGAACCAGTCGAGGCTCGCCGGGTTGGCCATCGCGTCGCGATGGGCCACCTTCTCCGCCGGCTGACCCAGCAAGAGCTTCTTCACCGGCACCTCCAGCTTCTTGCCGGTGAGCGTGCGCGGGATCTCGGGTGCCTCAATCACGTCGTTGGGCACATGGCGCGCCGACAGCTGCTCGCGGATCGCGCCCTTGATGCGGTCCACCAGCCCCGGCTCGAGCGCGCAGCCCGGCCGCAGCGTCACGAACAGCGGCATCCAGCTCTCGCGCCCGAGGTACTCCAGGTCGACGACCAGGCTGTCCATCACCTCGGGCACCGCCTCGACCACGCGGTACAGCTCGCTGGTGCCCATGCGCACGCCGTGGCGGTTGATGGTGGCGTCGCTGCGGCCGTAGATGACGGCGCCGCCGCGCGGCGTGATGCGCAGCCAGTCGCCGTGCCGCCACACCCCCGGGTACACGTCGAAGTAGGTCTCGTGCAGTCGCTTGCCGCCGGGGTCGTTCCATAGGTACAGCGGCATAGACGGAATGGGCGCCACGCAGACCAGTTCACCCACCTCGTCGACCAACTCGCGCCCGGCGTCGTCCCAGGCCTCCACGTCGGCGCCAAGGCAGCGGGCCTGCATCTCGCCCACGTAGACAGGCAGCGTCGGCACGCCGCCGACGAAGGCGCCGGCGAAGTCGGTGCCGCCCGACATCGGCGTCAGCCACACGTCGCGACGCACCTGCTCGTACACCCAGCGGTAGCTCTGCGGTGCCAGTGGCGAGCCGGTGGAGCCGATGGTGCGCAGCCGGCCCAGGGCCGCGAGCCGGCGCGGCTCGATGCCATTCTTCTCGCACATCGAGAAGAACGCGGCGCCGGCGCCGAAGAAGTCGAGGTCCATCTCGCCGCAGAAGCGCCACAGCGTGCCGTAGTCGGGCCAGGCCGGGTTGCCGTCGTAGATGCACATCACCGCGCCGACCAGCAACGCGGCGACGTTGAGGTTCCACATCACCCAGCCGGTGGTGGTGTACCAGTGGAAGCGGTCGCCAGGCAGCACGTCGTTGTGCAGCGCCATGGTCTTGACGTGCTCGATCAGGATGCCGCCGTGGCCGTGCACGATGGCCTTGGGCAGGCCGGTGGTGCCGGAGGAGTACACCACCCAGAGCGGATGGTCGAAGGCCAACGCCTCCACCCGCAACGGCGTTGCGCGCGCGATCGTCTCGGCCCAGGCCACGCCGCGCGGCCAGGCCTGCGCGTCGACGGCCGCATCAAGGTAAGGCACGAGCACAAGCCGCTCCACGCTCGGCAACGCCTGCAGCAGACTGGCGACGATCTCGCGCCGGTCGTGCGCCCGGCCGCTCCAGCGGTAGCCGTCGACGGCGATCAGCACCTTGGGCTGAATCTGGCGGAAGCGGTCGACCACCGCTGCCGTACCCATCTCGGGCGAGCACAGCGACCACACGGCGCCGACGCTGGCCGCGGCCAGGAAGGCGGTCACCGCCTGAGGGATGTTCGGCAGGTAGGCAACCACACGGTCGCCCGGGCGCACCCCCTGCTCGCGCAGCCACTGGGCGAGCGAGGCCGTTTCGCGTTCAAGACGCTCCCAAAAGACTTCGTCTCTGGCGCCGGCTTCGTTGCGGAACATCAGCGCCGGCCGCTCGCTGCTGCGCTGGCGGAAGATCTGGCTCGCATAGTTCGTGCGCGTGTTCGGGAACCAGCAGGCCCCGGGCATCGAGCGCTCGGCCAGCACCGGTGCCCGCTCGCCCTCCAGTGGCAGGTCGAAGTACTCGACCAGTGCACCCCAGAACGCGTCGATGTCGCCGACCGACCAGCGCCAGAGCGCCTCGTAGTCGGCAAAGCGCAGGCCCTTTTCGCGCGCGAGCCAACCCTGGAAGGCGGTGATGCGGGCCGCTGCCGAGCGCTCGGCAGCGGGCTGCCAGATCATGGAAGTGTCGTCATCGACGGTCATGCCGCCGCACCAGCAGATTGCATGGGTTCCATGTTACTCGAACAACTGTTAGTTTGATTTGCGCCGACCCTAGGGTCACCACGGAGGCTCGATCCGTTGACGCGTCGGACCGGGCTTGTTACCGTGGTCGCTGATCCGAACATTCGTTCCGATATCAGAACATCCATGGAGACACTGGAATCGCGGGCTGTTCCGCTCGACGCATCGGCGGCCGCGCTGGCCGATGCGCCAGCGCGGGCCGACGCGGCACCGATGTCGCTGTCGCGAGTGCTGACCCTGCTGCGACTGCTGGCAGCCCAGCCCGCCGGCCTCACGCTCGCGCAGCTGCACCCGATGCTCGGCGCACCGAAGACCAGCGTGCACGCGCTGCTGCGCGGGCTGGTCAGCGAGGGCTATGTGCAGCGCGACGGTGTGATGCATCGGCTCGGCCCGCAGTCCTTCGTGCTCGGTGCCGCCCTGGTATCAGCGCGCTCGCTGGCGGCCATGGCATTGCCTTTCCTGCAAGAGGCGCAAGCGAAGTCGGGCGAAACGGTGGTGTTGGCGGTGATCGACAGGTCCGCCCGGACGCTGACCTATGTCGAGGTCGCCGAAAGCCAACAGTTGGTGCGCTATTCGGTGCCCGTGGGCACCACGCGGCCCCTGTACGCCACATCTTCCGGTCGGGTTCTGCTCGCGCACCAGGACCCGGCCTGGCTGGCCGCGTACCTGCGGACGGTCGAGCTGCGTCCGCTGACTGCCAGGACCCTGACCGACCGGCGTCAGCTCGCCCGCGTCATCAAGCGCACCCGCGAGCAGGGCTGGGGCTCGACGCTCGGCGAGGTGACGTCAGACGTCGCCGGCTTTGCAGCCCCGGTGTTCGAGCACGACGGCCGCGTCGACGCCGCCATCATCGTGGCTGCTCCGCTCGACCGTGGCCGCGCCGCCGCCCAGCGGCTCACGGCCGCGGCGCAGGAAGCTGCGGCCGGGCTGTCCAAGGCGCTGGGCTACGCAGCCCGGCATTGACCCGATCCTGGAAAGGCGCGCGAAACCGCATGAGCAACGAACTCCTCTACGAAGTCAGCGACGGCATTGCCGTCATCACCATCAACCGCCCAGAGCGCAAGAACGCGATCAACCGCGCCGTGCGCCAGGCCATGTTCGAGGTCTGGCCGCGCTTCGAGGCCGACGAGTCGGCGCAGATCGCGATCCTGACCGGTGCGGGCGACACCTTCTGCGCCGGTATGGATCTGGTCGAAGCCGCCGACACCGCGCTGCGCATCCCGCCGCGCAATTTCATGCCGGTGCTTGGCGAGACCATCGAGGTCACCAAGCCGGTGATCGCGGCCGTGCAGGGCTACGCCTTCGCCGGCGGCTGGCTGCTGGCGCAGATGTGTGACCTGTGCGTGGCCGACGAAACGGCCAAGTTCGCCATCACCGAAGGCCGCGTGGGCCGCGGCATGCCCTGGGCTTCTCCTGTGATCCACATGCTGCCGCAGCGCATCCTGATGGAGGTGGCGATGACCTGTGACCCGCTGTCCGCCCAGCGCGCCTACGAGCTCGGCTACGTCAATCGGGTCACGCCGCCGGGTCAGGCGCTGCAAGGCGCCAAGGAGTTGGCTGCGCGCATCCTCGTGAACGCGCCGCTCACGGTGCGCGGCGCCAAGGAAATGGTGCGCATGGCCACCGAGATGGGCCGCACGGCGGCGCTGCGCGCGTCCTGGCGTGCCTTCGACGCCGTGTATCTCAGCGAAGACGCGCTGGAAGGGCCGCGCGCCTTCCGCGAGAAGCGCAAGCCGCAGTGGAAAGGACGCTGACATGATTGCGAACACCTCCTCCTCGCCCCTCTCGCCTCTGATGCGAGTCCCCGTGGCCATCGGCCGCGTCGGCAGCGCGCCCGGCCTCACCGCCGCGCTGGCGGAGCGCGCCGCCGCGTGGCGGCACGAGGCGCTGGACGCCGACGTGCGCGAGCTCGTGCGCCAGTGCGTGCTCGACTGGGTCGCCGTGTGCCTGGCCGGCGCCCACGAACCGCTGACGCGCATGCTCGCCGAAGAGGCGCGCGAAGAGGGCGGGCACGCGCAGGCCACCGTCGTCGGCCAGGGCTTCGCGACCAGTTGCCGGCAGGCGGCCCTGGTCAACGGCGCTGCTTCGCACGCGCTCGACTTCGACGACGTCAACATGAGCTTCAGCGGCCACCCGAGCGTCGTCCTGGTGCCGCCCTTGCTGGCCCTGGCGGAGGCGCGCGGCGCCAGTGGTCCCGAGTTCATGGCGGCCTTCGTCGCCGGCTACGAAACGCTGTGCCGCATCGGCGCGGCGGTGTCGCCTGGCCACTACGCGGCGGGGTTCCATGCCACCGCCACGCTCGGCACCTTCGGCGCCGCGGCCGCCTGCGCGCACCTGCTCGGCCTGCGCGCCGACGACACCGCGGTGGCGTTGGGCATCGCGGCCACACAGGCGGCTGGCCTGAAGTCGATGTTCGGCACGATGTGCAAGCCCTTGCACGCCGGCAAGGCGTGTGCCGACGGGCTGCTGGCAGCGCAGCTGGCGGCCCGTGGCTTCACCAGCCGCGTGGACGCAATCGAGGCCAGCCAGGGCTTCGCTTCGACGCACGGCCCGGACTTCCATCCCGATGCGGCCTTGCGCGACCCAGCATGCGGGCTCTACCTGCGCCAGAACCTGTTCAAGTACCACGCCGCCTGCTACGGCACGCATGCTGCCATCGAGGCTGCACGCCAACTGACCGAGCGGCACGAGCTCTGCGCCGACGATGTGATGCGCGTCGTCGTGCATGCGTCCGCCGTCAGCGACGGGGTGTGCAACATCGCCGCCCCCGCCAGCGGCCTCGAAGCCAAGTTCAGCCTGCGCCACACCGTCGCGATGGCGATTGCCGGTGTGGACACGGCTTCGTTGGCGAGCTTTTCGGACGCGCAGACTGCGTGCCCCGATGTGCAGCGTTTGCGTGACCGCGTGCGCGTCGAACTGCACGCCGATTGCGCGGAGCTGACCAAGGCCGAAGTGCTGATCAAGACGAGCGCCGGCGCCACGCTGCGCCAGCGCCACGACGCCGGCGTGCCAGCCGCCGACCTGCGTGCGCAGCGTGCGCGGCTGGAACGCAAGTTCCACTCGATGGCAGCGCCGGTGGTGGGCACGGATACGTGCGAGGAGCTGATCGAGCTGGTGGACCGCCTCGACGAACTGCCCGACCTGTCGCCGTTGGCCGGGCTGCTCGCTGGCGTGCCGGTGGCCGCGGCCCGGCACTGAGGCCGCCATGAACTTCCTCGACGAAGGGCGCCAGGCCTGGAAAGACTCCGTCCGCCGCTGGCTCGACCGCGACGTCGGCCGCGAGTACGTGCGCAAGTGCGACATGGACCGCGCCTTCCCCTATGAGGCCTACGGGAAGGCGGCCCGGCTCGGTTTTCACCGCGTGCTGGTACCGGAGGCCGACGGTGGCGATGGCGGCGACGTGTTCTCCTACGCGCTGATGTGCGAGGCGCTGTCGGCCTACGGCGTGGACTTCTCGGTGGCCATTGCCGGCGGCATCTTCACCGCGATGAACTTCTCGCTGCACGGCACCGAAGATCAGAAGCAGCGCTTCCTGCAGCCCTTCATGCGCGGCGAAGTGCGCTTCCCGATCTCGATGTCCGAGCCCGGCGCGGGCTCCGACGTGGCCAACGTGCAGACGCGCGCTGAAGCGCACGGCGAGCACTACGTGCTCAACGGCCAGAAGCTGTGGTGCAGCGGCGCAGCCAACCGCGGCGCCGTGATCCTGATGCTGGTGCGCACCGCGCAGACGCCCGACAAGCGCAACGGCTTGAGCGTCTTCATCGTCCCCAACGACCTGCCGGGCCTCACGATCCGCCCGCTGCAGACCCTGGCGCGCCGCTCGGTCGTGACCACCGAGATCTTTCTCGACAACGTGCGCGTCCCGGCGGCCAACATGCTGGGTGCGCCGGGAGAGGGTTTCAAGATCATCGCCGGCGAACACCTGGCGCTCGAGCGCGTGGCGGTGGCAGCCAGCTACGTCGGCAACGCCCAGGGCGCGGTCGACGACGCGTTGGCCTACGCCAAGCAACGTGTGCAGTTCGGCAAGCCGATCTTCGACTTCCAGGTCATCCGCCACATGCTGGCCGACATGCAGACCCAGACCGACGCGGCGCGCCTGCTCACCTACCGGGCCGCCGACCTGGCAGCTCGGGGCCTGCCCTGCCGCAAGGAGGTGGCGATGGCCAAGCTGTTCGCCTCGGAGACGCTGCAGACCGTGAGCCGCCAGGCGGTGCAGATCTTCGGCGGCCTGGGCACCACGCCCGAAGCCGACGTCGAGCGCTACTTCCGCGAGGGCATGCAGGCCACCATCGGCGGCGGCACCTCGCAGATCC
>CALBTN010000322.1 GCA_937967345.1 uncultured Rubrivivax sp.
ATTGGTACAGCGTCGATGGCGCTGTTGATTCCGCTGATGAAGGCTCAGTTGCTCGTCACAGACGGCCGATGCGACGAGGCACTCAAGATCTTTGACGACGTTCTGGAAAAGAACAGTCCGGAGAACCTTGAGCGTCGGAAGGCTTGCTTCTATGCCGATCGCGCATGGTGTCATCTGAAGCTGGGCGAGCCGGCTTTGGCGCTGTCGGACGTGGAGCGTGCGTGTGCGCTGGATGACGTGCCGGCGGACCTGGACGACATGGCGTCCACGCACGCCCGGATTTCAGCGGTGCTGAATGGGCTGAATCAGCCAGAGCGGGCCGCGGTTCATCAGCAGTCGGCAACCGAGCTTTTGCGCAAGCACGTGCAGTCCCAGGCAGTGCTTCTGCAGCAACTCCAGGAAGCGCTTGCTGGCGAGCGAGGTCTTGCTCGTTAGCGCCTGGGTAAACGGGCGGTCAGGCGAAGGTGCGCTCCATCGCGGCATCGATGACGATGCCGCACAGGCTGTACAGCATCGATCCGATCAGCGCCGCACCGAACCCGGCGACGTGGAAGCCGTCGAGCAGCGAGGCGGCCCACCAGAACATCAGCGCGTTGATCACGAACAGGAACAGCCCCAGCGTCAGCAGCGTGATCGGCAGGGTCAGCAGCACCAGCAGCGGCCGCACCAGCGTATTGAACAGGCCGATGACGAAGGCAGCCAGCAGTGCCTCGCCGAAGGTCGTGACGACGACACCGCGGTACAGCTGCGCCACCAGCAGCAGCGCGGCGGCAAGCAGCCCCCAGCGCACGATCAGTTTCATGGGTGCAGCATAGCGGCGTGGCAGCGCCGCATCGCAGCGCCGCCGAGTTGACGATCTGCCGGGGAAATCGCTTCTCAGCCCCCCGTGCAGGCACTAACATCGTGCGCGCCGGATTTCCGTCCTACACGAGGGTCGTTCAGACCTCACCGGACCCGGTTCCAAGACCCGATGGAGAGATCACACATGGCAACTGCGAAGAAGGCTCCCGCGAAGAAGGCACCAGCCAAGAAGGCGCCCGCCAAGAAGGCCGCGCCGAAGAAGCCACCGACTAAGGCCGCGCCCGCGAAGAAGGCCGCACCCGCCAAGAAGGCCGCGGCGAAGAAGGCTCCGGCCAAGAAGCGCACCCCCAGCGCGGCGTTCATGAAGGCGCTGACGCCCAGCGCGGCGCTGGCGGCGGTGATCGGCGACAAGGCGCTGCCGCGCACCGAGGTGACGAAGAAGATCTGGGAGTACATCAAGAAGAACGAGCTGCAGGACAAGGCGAAGAAGACGATGATCAACGCCGACGCCAAGCTGAAGGAGGTCTTCAAGAAGGCCCAGGTGTCGATGTTCGAGATGACCAAGCTGATCAACGAGCATCTGAAGTAGAGCGCCCGGGCGCTTCGACCCGATGGCCGTGGCCGCGCAAGCGCCACGGCTTTTTTGCGTACTTGCTTCTTCGCTTTCGGGCTTGTTCGCGCGCGCTTCAGCGCTGCAGCTGCGCCGCCAGGAAGCGCCCGGTGTGGCTGCGCGGCTCGGCCGCCACCTGCTCGGGCGTGCCGGCCACCAGCAACTCGCCGCCGCCGGCGCCGCCTTCGGGGCCCAGGTCGAGCAGCCAGTCGGCGCAGCGGATCACGTCCAGGTTGTGCTCGATGACGACGATGGTGTTGCCGGCGTCGCGCAGCTGCTGCAGCACGCGCAGCAGCTGCGCGGTGTCGTGGAAATGCAGCCCCGTGGTCGGCTCGTCCAGGATGTACAGCGTGCGCCCGGTATCGCGTTTGCTCAGCTCCAGCGCCAGCTTGACGCGCTGCGCCTCGCCGCCCGACAGCGTGGTCGCGCTCTGGCCGAGCTGGATGTAGCCCAGCCCGACGTCCAGCAGCGTGCGCAGCTTGCGCGCGATCGCCGGCACCGCGGCGAAGAACTCATTCGCGTCCTCCACCGTCATGTCCAGCACCTGGGTGATGTTGCGGCCCTTGTAGAGGATCTGCAGCGTCTCGCGGTTGTAGCGTGCGCCGTGGCACACGTCGCAGGGCACGTAGACGTCGGGCAGGAAGTGCATCTCGACCTTGAGCACGCCGTCGCCCTGGCAGGCTTCGCAGCGCCCGCCTCCCGCCGCTGCGGCGACGTTGAAGCTGAAGCGCCCGGCGCCGTAGCCGCGCTCGCGCGCCGCCGGCACCTCGGCGAAGAGTTCGCGCATCGGCGTGAACAGCCCCGTGTAGGTCGCCGGGTTGCTGCGCGGCGTGCGCCCGATCGGGCTTTGGTCGACGTTGATCACCTTGTCGAAGGCGTCCATGCCCTCGATGCGGTCGTGCGGCGCGGGCTCGGCGTGGCTGGCGTAGAGCTTGCGCGCGATCGCGGCGTACAGCGTGTCGTTGACCAGCGTGCTCTTGCCCGAGCCGGACACGCCGGTGACGCAGGTGAACAGGCCGACGGGGATCTCGGCGGTGACGCTCTTCAAGTTGTTGCCGTGCGCGCCGACGATGCGCAGCACCGTGGCTTGGCCCGCGGCCGCGTCGCTGGCCGGCGCCGGGCGCCGCGGCGGCGGCTCGATGCGCCGCCGCCCCGACAGGTACTGGCCGGTCAATGACGCGGCGTCGGCCGCGACTTCGGCCGCGCTGCCCTGCGCGACCACCCGCCCGCCGTGCACGCCGGCACCCGGGCCCATGTCGACCACGTGGTCGGCGGTGCGGATCATGTCCTCGTCGTGCTCGACCACCAGCACCGAGTTGCCCAGGTCGCGCAGGTGCTGCAGCGTGCCGATCAGGCGCTCGTTGTCGCGCTGGTGCAAGCCGATCGACGGCTCGTCCAGCACGTACATCACGCCGCTCAGGCCACTGCCGATCTGGCTGGCCAGCCGGATGCGCTGCGCCTCGCCGCCCGACAGCGTGTCGGCACTGCGCTCCAGGCTCAGGTAGTTCAGGCCGACGTCGTTGAGGAACTTCAGCCGCGCGCGGATCTCGCGCACGATGAGTTCGGCGATGGCCGCCTTCGCGCCTTGCAGCCGCAAGCCTTCGAAGTAGGCCAGGCAGGCCGACAGCGTCATGGCTTCGACGCGGTAGATCGGCTCGCCCGGCGCATCGCCGCCGGCCTGCAAGAACACATGCCGCGCCTCGCGCCGCAGCCGGGCGCCGGCGCAGTCCGGGCAGGCGCGCGCCGCCTGCAGGCGTGCCAGGTCCTCGCGCACCGCCGCCGAATCGGTCTCGCGCCAACGCCGTTGCAGGTTGGGCACGATGCCCTCGAAAGGGTGCGAGCGCTTGACCGAGCGCACCCGGGCCTTGGCGCCGCTGCCGGCCTGCGCTTCGTAAGTGAACTCGATCGCCTCGTCGCCCGAGCCGTGCAGCAGCACCTGCTGCGCCTGCGGCGGCAGCGCCTCGAACGGTTGCTCGAGGTCGAAGCCATAGTGCTGCGCCACGCTTTGCAGCATCGAGTAGGTGTAGGCGTTGCGCCGGTCCCAGCCCTTGACCGCGCCGCTGCCCAGGCTCAACGACGGGAAGGCGACCACGCGCTGCGGGTCGAACGCCGTCACCTGCCCGAGGCCGCCGCAGCCCGGGCAGGCGCCCACCGGCGAGTTGAACGAGAACAGCCGCGGCTCGAGCTCGGTGACGCAGTAGCTGCAGCGCGGGCAGCCGAAACGGCTGGACAGGCTCAGTGCGCCGCCGCCGTCCAGCGGCTGCACGATCGCGCGGCCGTCGGCCAGGCGCAGCGCGGTCTCGAAGCTCTCGGCCAGGCGCTGCTGCAACCCGGGCTGCACGCGCAGGCGGTCGACCACGACGTCGATGTCGTGGCGTTCGTTCTTCTTCAGCGTCGGCAGCGCGTCGGCCTCGAACAGCTGCGGCGGCTGGCCGTTGCTGGCGACGCGAAAGCGCACGAAGCCTTGCGCCTGCAGGTTCTGCAGCAGCTCGACGAACTCGCCCTTGCGATCGCGCACCACCGGCGCCAGCAGCATCAGCCGCGTGTCTTCGGGCAGCGCCAGCACCGCGTCGACCATCTGCGCCACGCTCTGCGCCTGCAGCGGCAGGCCGTGGTCGGGGCAGAAGGGCGTGCCGGCGCGGGCATAGAGCAGCCGCAGGTAGTCGTGGATCTCGGTGATCGTGCCCACCGTCGAGCGCGGGTTGTGCGAAGTCGCCTTCTGCTCGATGCTGATCGCCGGCGACAGGCCCTCGATGACGTCGACGTCGGGCTTGTCCATCAGCTGCAGGAACTGCCGCGCGTAGGC
>CALBTN010000323.1 GCA_937967345.1 uncultured Rubrivivax sp.
CGGCTGCACGTGGCGCAACTCGAGGTGCGCGACACCCAGCCGCCGCGCCAAGCCGTCGGCCTCGCGCTCCAGCGCCGCGGCCGCCTCGGGGTTGCTGGCCGCGACGCCACCGTAGACCGCGAACGGCAGGCTGACCAGCGCGTTGCCGAACAGCAGGCTGTTGACGTGCGCCAGCGGCAGCACGCCTTCGATGCCGGCGCTGCCCTGCGCGAACAGGTAGTGCGTGTCGTGCCTGAACACGCCGCGCAGGATCTTCTGCCAGCCGGCGCGGTGGAAGAAGGTGGCCTGGGCGCAGCCGAGGACGAACTCGTCCCAGCTTGTGTTGCCCGGCGCATCGCCGGGGTCGAGCCGTCGGATGTCCATGTCGTTCAGTGCCCGGCGGCCGTGCGGCCGAGGAACAACCGGTCCATGCGCCCCCACTTGAAGTCGCCGAGCAGGCTTTGCAGCCGGCGCTCCATGCGGTGGATGTTGACGTAGTGCCGAAAGCGCGTCTTGCGGTCGATGCCGGCGATGCGCGGCTGGTCGGGGTCGATCTCCCACGGGTGGAAATAGAACACCGCCGACTCGCCGTCGGCGCTGTTGACCTGGCGCAGCATCCAGCGCGACAGCGCGTACGGCAGCAGCCTGAAGTAGCCGCCGCCGCTGGACGGCAGGTTGCGATTGAACAGCCGCAGCGTGGTGATCGGCACTTCGATCAGCCCGTCGGCCGCCTGGTGCGCGAAGCGCGGTGCGTCGGGCATGCCGTAGTGGTCGTGGCGGATCGGGTAGATGCTCGAGCTGTAGCGGTGGCCGGCGCGCGCCAGCGCCTCCAGCGCCCACAAATTTCCCGGCCCGATCGAAAAGCTCGGCGCGCGGTAGCCGGCGACCTCGCTGCCGCTCAGGTCTTCGAGCACCGCCTTGGCGCGCTCGATGTCGGCACGGAACTCCGCGGGGCTCAGATCGCTGGCGCGCTGGTGGCCGTAGCCGTGGCTGGCGATCTCGTGGCCTTGCTCGGCAATGCGCCGCACCAGCTGCGGGTAGCGCTCGGCAACCCAACCCAGCGTGAAGAAGGTGGCCTCGGTGTCGTGCTCGTCCAGCAGCGCCAGGATGCGATCGACGTTGCGCTCGACGCGGCACTCGCGCCGATCCCAGTCGGCGCGCGCGATGTACGGCGCGAACGCCGAGACCTGAAAGTAGTCCTCGACGTCGATCGTCAGCGCGTTGGTGATGGTGGCACGGGCCATGGGTTGCGGCTCGCGGCTCAGGGCGCGCTTTCGCTGCTGCTCTTCTTCACCGCGCCGACCAGTTTCTTCAGCATGGCCAGCGTCTGCACGTTCATGCGCTCGAGCCGCAGCACGCTGCGCTCGAGCCGCTGCAGCTGGTCCATGGTCTGATCGGCGCTGAGCATGTCGAGCTGGCGGCCGATGCGCGTGGCCAGCGCCGGATCCAGGCTGACGCTGGACAGGTCGATGGCGGCCTCGTCGCCCATGAGCACCACATGGCCATTGCTGCCCTCGCCGGCCTCGGCTGCCAGCGCATGCGCGGCCTGCGGCTTGGCCGGCACCATCGACTCGTTGGCAAACTCACGCACCACCTCGTCGACGTCGGCCACGGTGAGCTCGCTGCGCTCGCACAGGAAACCCAGCAACAACAGCCGGTCGCAGATCGCGTTGATGCGCCGCGGAATGCCGTGGCTGGCCTTGTGGATCGCCTCCAGCGCCTCGGGTTCGAAGCTGGGCTTGCCGGTGGAGCCCGCGCATTTCAGGCGGTGCTCGATGTACGCGATGGTTTCCTCGGCGTCGAGCGGGCCGATGTGGCAGGTGGCCGCCACACGCTGGCGGAACTGCTCCATCTCGGGGCGCTGCAGGATCTCGCGAAACTCGGGCTGGCCGACCAAGAAGGTCTGCAGCAGCGCCTGGTTGCCGTACTGGAAGTTCGACAGCATGCGCAGCTCTTCCACCGCGCGCATCGTCAGGTTCTGCGCTTCGTCGACGATCAACAGGCAGCGCTTGCCCTGGCTGGTCTGGCTGAGCAAGAAGGCCTCGAGCGTGACCAGCAGCTCCGACTTGGGTACGTCCTTGACCTTGAAGCCGAAGGCCGAGCCGACCATGCGCAGCGTGTCCTCGGCGTCGAGCTGCGTCGTCACCAGGTTGCCGATGATCACGTCGCTGCCGTGCAGACCGTCGATCAGCGCGCGCAGCGTCATCGTCTTGCCGGCGCCGATCTCGCCGGTGATGACGATGAAGCCCTCGTGCCGCGAGATGCCGTACTCGAGGTAGGCCTTGGCGCGGCTGTGCTGCTTGCTGCCGAAGTAGAAATTGGGGTCGGGGTTGAGCTGGAACGGCTTGCTGCTCAGCCCGTAGAAGGCTTCGTACATGGTGCTAGAAGGTCATGTTCAACGTCGCCAGCAGCGCGGCTTCATCGAATTGCGTGGTGCCGCTTTGTGTCTGGTAGCGCGCGCTCAGTGCCACGTTCACACGCTCGGCGACCTGGCTGGACCACATCGCCATGCCGGTCCACAAGGTGGTGTCCTGGCCGCCGATGCTCTCGGTCGAGTTCTGCCCGAAGCCGCTGACCGACAAGGTATCGCGCGGCGTCAGGCGGTGCGACCAGGTCAGGCTGGCGCCGCGCCAGCGAATGACGTTGCCGCCGGAGAAGGGGTCGGACGGGTTCAGCAGCGACGGCTGCAGGCTGTCCGACTCGGTCTGGTAGACGCTGGCAACCATGGTGTCGCGCTGGCCCAGCCACGACATCGAGGCCTCGTTGCGCCGCTCGAGCACCACCTGGTTCGGCAGGTAGCCGGTGGCCAGCGAGGTGTTGGGGTCGATGCCGTTGGCGCGCAGGAAGGCATTGACCAACTGCGCGCGCTTGACCGGGTCGGGCTCGATCGCGGCGAACTGCGTGAACAGCAGATTGAACGGCGAGGTCGATGCGCCGCGCCCGCTGTTGAACTGCCCGGTGGACAGGCCCTGGCGGCTGCTGATCGCCCACACCGTGCGCGGCGTGCGGTAGTCGATGCTGTACAGGTGCGAGCTGCCGAACACGCGCTGGTCGTAGTCGAACATCACGTTGGTGCGCGGGCTCGGTGTCCAGCGCAGCCCCCCGCCCCAGCCGGTGTGGGTCTCGTCATCGAAGCTGGTCAGGTTGCT
>CALBTN010000324.1 GCA_937967345.1 uncultured Rubrivivax sp.
TCCAGTCGATCAGGTCGCGCAGCGTGACGTAGCTGCCGGCGCGCTTGGAGATCTTCACCTCCTGGCCGCCGCGCATCACCGTGACCATCTTGTGCAGCAGGTAGTCGGGGAAACCCTCGGGGATGCCCAGGCGCGCCGCCTGCAGCCCGGCGCGCACGCGCGCGATGGTGCCGTGGTGGTCGCTGCCCTGCACGTTGATGACCTTGGCGTAGCCGCGCTCGAACTTGTTCACGTGGTAGGCGACGTCGGGCACGAAGTAGGTGTAGCCACCCGCGCCGGCCGCAGTGCCGGTGCCGCCCGGCGCCGACTTGCGCATCACGCGGTCCTTGTCGTCGCCGTAGGCGGTGGTGCGCAGCCACAGCGCGCCGTCCTGCTCGTAGGTGTCGCCGCCGTCGATCAGGCGCTGCACCGCGGCTTCGACGCGGCCGCTGGTGTACAGGCTGGACTCGAGGAAGTAGTGGTCGAAGCGCACGCCGAAGGCCTGCAGGTCCAGGTCCTGCTCGCGCCGCAGGTAGGCCACCGCAAACTGGCGGATGTCGTCCAGGTCGTCGATGTCGCCCGAGGCCGTGAACTCGCGGTCGTCGGCCTTGACCGTGGCGCGCGCACGGTAGGCCGCGGCGATGTCGGCGATGTACTCGCCGTTGTAGGCTGCCTCGGGCCAGCCGGCATCACCCGGCTTGCACCCCTGCAGCCGCGCCTGGGTGGAGGTGGCGAGGTTGGCGATCTGCACGCCGGCGTCGTTGTAATAGAACTCGCGCGTCACCGACCAGCCCTGCGCGTCGAACAGGTTGCAGATGCAGTCGCCCAGCGCCGCCTGGCGCGCATGGCCGACGTGCAGCGGACCTGTGGGGTTGGCCGAGACGAACTCCACCAGCACGCGCGGGCCCGTGGCCGGCTTGCGGCCGAAGGCTTCGCCGTCGCGCAGCACCTCGGCCACCACCGCCTGCCGCGCCGCAGCGGTCAGCCGCAGGTTGACGAAGCCGGGGCCGGCGATCTCGATGTCGTGCACCCAGCGCTGTACCGCGGGCTGCGCGCGCAGCCGCTCGACCAGCTCCTGGGCGATGTCGCGCGGCTTGCGCTTGAGCGCACGCGCCAGCGGCATGGCCGCGGTGATGGCCAGATCACCGTGTTCGGCGAGCTTGGGCGACTCGAAGGCGCTGACCGGCGCCGCGTCCGCAGCCATCTGGGCGAGCACTGCCTGAAGTGAGCGCAGCAGCTCCTGCTTGGCTTGGATCATGGCGGCGATTCTAGGAGCCCGCGCGAGCCGCCAATTCGCCGGTCGCGGCGGCACCGCGGCCGGCGTGCGCCGGCGCACGCCGCACATGAAGCCGTGAAAGAAGGCGCTCCCCCGCGCAAGCCCGGCGCCGGCGGCACGGCCCGCGGCCTCAACATGCGCGCTGTCGCGTGCGGCGCGCCAGATCGCCTCGATGGAACTTTCGACCTTGCCTGAACCTGTGGCCGCGGTGCCGGGGCTGCCCGCGCAGATCGGCAAGTACGCGGTGCGCGCCCGGCTCGGCGAGGGCGCGACCAGCGAAGTGTTCCTCGCCTACGACGAGTTCAACCAGCGCGACGTGGCGATCAAGCGCGTGCGCGCCGCGTCGGCTGCCGACCCCAACGACGGCCACTTCCAGCAGCACTTCTTCGCCGCCGAAGCCGCGCTGGTGGGCCGGCTGTCGCATCCGAACGTGGTGCAGATCTTCGACGCCGTCGACGACGCCGACGCGCCCTACCTGGTCATGGAGTACGTCGCCGGTGCGACGTTGCGCCGTTATTGCCGCGCCGATGCACTGCTGCCGCTCGAGCAGGTGGTGGAGATCGGCTTCAAGTGCGCGATGGCGCTGGGCTACGTCTCCAAGCAAGGGCTGATCCACCGCGACGTCAAGCCGGCCAACATCCTGGCCACGCTGCGCCACGATCAGGTGGTCGACGTCAAGATCACCGACTTCGGCAGCGTGATGAACCTGCATTCCGAGCGCACCCAGGTGTTTCGCGTCGGCTCGCTGGCCTACATGCCGCCCGAGCAGCTCGACGGCGACCCGCTGGACGCGCGCGCCGACATCTACGCGCTGGCCGGCGTGCTGTACCACCTGATCGCCGGGCGCGCGCCGTTCGAGGCCGCGCAGCAGGCCGCGCTGATGCACCAGATCTATCACGCCGCGCCAGCGCCGCTGGCGTCGCTGCGCGACGGCGTGCCGGCGCGGCTGGACGCGACGATCGCGCGCGCGCTGAGCAAGCGGGCGCAGGACCGCCATGCCGATTGGGACAGCTTCGCGCAGGAGCTGGCCGCGCTGGTCGCTGGCGGCGAGCTGCCGCGCGGCGCGCTGCACGGCGTGCGCGACTCCGAACGCTTCGGCCTGCTGCGCTCGCTGGAGTTCTTCGCCGGCTTCGGCGACGTCGAGCTGTGGGAGGTGGTGCACCGCGCGCAGTGGCGCCGCCGCCCGTTCGGCCACGCGCTGATCCAGCGCGGCACCCCCGGCAACCGCTTTCACATCATCGCGCAGGGCCAGGTCGAGGTGCACCGCGACGGCCAGCGCGTGGCGCAGCTGGGCGCTGGCACCTCGGTGGGCGAGATGGCCTACTTGGCGCCCAGCCCGGACTTGCGCATCCACAGCGCCGACGTCGTCGTGTCCGAGCCGGCGACCACGCTGTCGTTCACGCCAGAACTGCTCGAGTCCTTGAGCCTGGGCACGCGGCGGCTGTTCGACGCCGCCTTCATCCGCGTGCTGGTGCGCCGCCTGCACGCCGCGCACGAGGCGCTGGCGCACCCGCGTCGTATCCTCTGAGTGCCCCGCGGGGGTGATGCTCGACAGACCGTGTCATCGCCGCGCCCCGCGGCCGCGTTCAACGCTGGCCGTTTTCACCCCGAGGAGCCTGGAATGAAGAAGACCCTGATCATCGCTGTGCTGGCCGCCTTTGCCGGCGTCAGCGCGCATGCCTCCGACTGCGAAAGCAAGGCCGTCAGCAAGGATGGCAAGCCGCTGGCCGGCGCCGCCAAAGCCAGCTTCATCAAGAAGTGCGAGGCCGATGCCGGCGCAGCCAGCAGCTGCGAGGCCAAGGCCGTGAGCAAGGACGGCAAGCCGCTGGCCGGCGCCGCCAAGGCCAGCTTCATCAAGAAGTGTGAGGCCGACGCAAAACCTTGAACCGGGCAGGCGCGGCCGCGCCCGCACCACTTCGCCACGACCCTTAGCCGTGCCAGTAGGACGGGTCGCCGTAGTGGTGCTTGAGGAAGTCGATCCACAGCAGCACCCGCAGCGGCAGGGGCTTGCGCTGCGCAAACACCGCGTAGATGCCGTTCGGCGGCGCGGCGAAGCCCTCGAGCAGCGCCACCAGCTGGCCTTCGGCGACCTCGCGCTCGACCTCCCAGGTGCTGCGCCAGGCGATGCCCATGCCCTGCACGCACCAGTCGTGCAGCACCTGGCCGTCGCTGCAATCGACGCGCCCGCGCGGCCGCAGGTGCGTCAGCTCGCCGTCCACCTTGAACGCCCAGCCGCGCGTCTGGCTGGCGTCGGACGACAAGCTCAGGCACTCGTGGCGCAGCAGGTCCGACGGCTGCGCCGGGGTGCCGGCGCGTTTCAGGTACTCGGGCGCGGCCACGCACAGCCGCCGGTTGTCGGCCAGCCGCACGCTGACCAGGCTGGAATCGGGCAGGTCGCCAACCCGCACCGCGCAGTCCACCCCTTCGTTGACGATGTCGACGACGCGGTCGCTCAGGTTCAGCGAGATGCTGACCTCCGGGTGCTGTTGCAGGAACGACGGCACCAGCGGCGCCACGTGGCGCCGCCCGAAGCCGGCCGGTGCGGTGATGCGCAGGTGGCCGCTGGCCTTGACGCCACCGGCGCTGACGCTGGCTTCGGCGTTGCTCAGGTCGGCCAGCACGCGCAGGCAGTTCTCGAGGTAGGCACTGCCCTCGTGGGTGAGCGAGATGCGCCGCGTGGTGCGCACCAGCAGCTTGACGCCCAGACGCTCCTCGAGCGCGTCGATGCGCCGGCCGATCACCGCCGGGGCCACGCCTTCGGCATGCGCGGCGGCGGTCAGGCCGCCCTTTTGCGCCACGGCTACGAACGATTCGATCTGTTTTAGTCTGGGCATCCGCGCAGATTAGCAATCGCCAGATCACAAATCAACCGGCAGCGGCAGCGGCGGATTGCACCGGCGCGCGGCAGCGCCACTGCGGCGCGCGGCTCGACTCGCCCCAATCCAGTCAAAGATGCCTGACCCCGACTGCAGGCAATCGGCGCCGAGCTTGCGCTTAGATTCGCGCTCATGACGCCCAGCGCCCCGTCATCGCGCCTGCGCAGCCCGCGCGCGGTGCTGTTCGATGCCTACGGCACGCTGTTCGACGTCTACAGCGTGGCCGCGCTGGCCGAGCAGATGTTTCCCGCGCAAGGCCAGGCGCTGGCCTTGGCCTGGCGCGACAAGCAGATCGAGTACACCCGGCTGGTGTCGATGAGCGCCGAGCCCGACCTGCACTATCGGCCGCTGTGGGAGCTGACCCGCGCGGCGCTGCGCTACACCGCGCAGCGGCTGAGCCTGGCGCTGGACGCCGCCGGCGAAGAGCGGCTGATGAACCAGTACCACCACCTGAGCTGCTTTCCCGAAGTCAAACCGCTGCTGCAGGCGTTGAAGGCGCGCGGCGTGCCGGCCGCGCTGCTGAGCAACGGCGATCCGCCGATGCTCGAAGTGGCGCTCAAGAGCGCCGGCCTGGACGGCCTGCTCGACCCGGTGCTCAGCGTGCATGCGGTGCGCCGCTACAAGACCGACCCGGCCGCCTACGCGCTGGGCAGCTCGGCGCTGCAGCTGGCGGCGCGCGACATCCTGTTCGTCTCGAGCAACGGCTGGGACGCCGTGGGCGCGGCCTGGTTCGGCTACGCCACGCTATGGATCAATCGCGCCGGCGCGCCGGCCGAGCAACTGGACACCCCCCCGACGCGCACCGCGTCCAACCTGCGCGCGGTGCTCGACCACTTTCCCAACCCAGCGAGACAAACCACGCCATGACCGACCGCACCCTCGTCCACCAGCTGCAAGTGGCCACCGAGCTGTACCGCTTCATCGAAGACCAGGTGCTGCCCGGCACCGGCGTCGAGCCCGCCACCTTCTGGCAGGGCTTCGACCGCATCGTGCATGACCTTGCGCCGAAGAACGCCGCGCTGCTGGCCGAGCGCGACCGGCTGCAAACCGAGATCGACGCCTGGCACCAGGCCAACCCGGGGCCGATCCGCGCCCGCGCCAAGTACCGCAAGTTCCTCGAGAAGATCGGCTACCTGGTGCCGGTGCCGGCCAAGGTGCGGGCGACGACGAAGAACGTCGACGCCGAGCTGGCGCTGCAGGCCGGCCCGCAGCTGGTGGTGCCGATCACCAACGCGCGCTACGCGCTCAACGCGGCCAACGCACGCTGGGGCTCGCTGTACGACGCGCTGTACGGCACCGACGTGCTCAGCGAGGCCGACGGCTGCGAGAAGGGCCGCGGCTACAACCCGAAGCGCGGCGCGAAGGTCATCGAATACGCACGCCACGTGCTCGACCGCTGCGCGCCGCTGAAGCGCGGCTCGCACCTGGATGCCGCCGCCTACCGCGTGGTCGACAACCACCTGGCGGTGAGCTTGAAGAACGGCCAGGTGGCGGGCCTGAAGAACCCGGCGCAGTTCGTCGGCTTCCAAGGCGAGATGGATGCGCCCAGCGCGGTGCTGCTGGTGCACCACGGGCTGCATCTGGACATCCGCATCGACCGCCACAGCGCGATCGGCAGCGACGACGCCGCCGGCGTGTGCGACCTGGTGCTCGAAGCCGCGCTGTCGACCATCATGGACCTGGAGGACTCGGTGGCCGTGGTCGACGCCGCCGACAAGGTGCAGGCCTACGGCAACTGGCTGGGCGTGCTCAAGGGCACGCTGACCGAAGAAGTCACCAAGGGCGACAGCAGCTTCACCCGCGGCCTGAACCCCGACCGGCACTACACCGGCCCGCGTGGCGAGGACGTCAAGCTGCACGGCCGCGCGCTGCTGTTCGTGCGCAACGTCGGCCACCTGATGACCAACCCTGCGATCCTGTGGGGCGAGGACGGCCGCGAGATCCCCGAAGGCATTCTGGACGCGGTGGTCACCACCACGATCGCGCTGCACGACCTGCAGGGCCACGGCGCCAACGGCCTGCGCAACAGCCGCCGCGGCTCGGTCTACATCGTCAAGCCGAAGATGCACGGCCCGGCCGAAGTGGCCTTTGCCGCCGAGCTGTTCGGCCGCGTCGAGCAGCTGCTGGGCCTGCCCAAGGCCACGGTCAAGCTCGGCATCATGGACGAGGAACGCCGCACCAGCGTGAACCTGAAGGCCTGCATCGCCGCGGCGGCCGATCGCATCGCCTTCATCAACACCGGCTTCCTCGACCGCACCGGCGACGAGATGCACACCTCGATGCACGCCGGGCCGATGGTGCGCAAGGGCGACATGAAGACCAGCGCCTGGATCCAGGCCTACGAGCGCAGCAATGTGCTGGTGGGGCTGGAATGCGGGCTGCGCGGCAAGGCGCAGATCGGCAAGGGCATGTGGGCGATGCCCGACCTGATGAAGGCGATGCTCGAGCAGAAGATCGGCCACCCGAAGGCCGGCGCCAACACCGCCTGGGTGCCCAGCCCGACCGCGGCCACGCTGCACGCGTTGCACTACCACCAGGTGGACGTGTTCAAGGTGCAGAAGGAACTGGAGAAGACCGACGTCGAGGCCGAGCGCGAGGCCATCCTCGACGGCCTGCTCACCGTGCCGGTGGCGGCCAGGCCGAACTGGAGCGACGAGCAAAAGCAGCAGGAGCTGGACAACAACGCGCAGGGCATCCTGGGCTACGTGGTGCGCTGGGTCGACCAGGGCGTGGGCTGCTCGAAGGTGCCCGACATCCACAACGTCGGCCTGATGGAAGACCGCGCCACGCTGCGCATCAGCAGCCAGCACATCGCCAACTGGATGCTGCACGGCGTGGTGAGCAAGGCGCAGGTGCGCGCCACGCTCAAGCGCATGGCCAAGGTGGTGGACAAGCAGAACGCCGGCGACCCGCTGTACCAACCGATGGCCGGTCGCTTCGATCAATCGGCCGCGTTCCAGGCGGCCAGCGACCTGGTGTTCAAGGGGCTGGTGCAGCCCAGCGGCTACACCGAGCCGCTGCTGCATGCGTGGCGCTTGAAGGTCAAGGCAGCGGGCTGAAGCCGACCGGTGGCGGCAACGCGGCTGCATGCCGTTGCGGCATCATCCGCGCATGGACCGCGCCCAGACCCTGGCCCTGCTGAGCCAGCACAAGCCCGAGCTGCAGCGCCGCTTCGGCGTCGTGCGGCTGGCATTGTTCGGGTCGCGCGCACGGGACCAGTCGCGGCAAGACAGCGACGCCGACGTGCTGGTCGCCTTCGACGGCCCGGCAGATTCGGCGCGCTATTTCGGGCTGCAGTTCTATCTGGAAGACCTGCTGGGTTGCCCGGTGGATCTGGTGACCGAGCAGGCACTGCGGCAGCAGCTGCGGCCCTTCGTCGAACGGGAAGCGATCCATGTCTGAGGCTGGGCCTCAGCGCGCATGGCGCTTCTACGTCGAAGACATGGCGCTGTGCTGCGACAAGGTGCTGGCGTATACCAAAGGCATCGACCGCGCCGCGTTCACGAGCGATGCCATGCGCTACGACGCGACCCTGCGCAACCTCGAGCTCATCGGCGAGGCGGCGACCCATGTGCCGGCCGAGGTGCGAGCTGCAGCGGCCGATGTGCCGTGGCGCATGGTGATTGCGCTTCGCAATCGCCTGATCCACGGCTACCTGGGTATCGACGATGACACCCTGTGGAGCATCGTCCGCGACGACGTGGCGCCGCTGCGCGTCGCGCTGAGCGCGCTGCTTGCTGCGCAGCCCTAGCGCGTCGATGGCCACCGCGCAAGCGCTCGCCGCCTTTCTGGCCGCCATTCACGGCGTGCACGTGCTCGGCAGCGGCACCCAGGAAAGCTCCTTCTACACGGCCATCGACAACCTGCTCGATGGCATCGGCGACACCCTGAAGCCCAAGGTGCGCTGCGTGATGCAGCTGAAGAACCTGGGCGCCGGCAATCCCGACGGCGGGCTGTTCACTGCCGACCAGTTCGATCGCGACGGCGATGCGCCGAAGAACCCGCTGGCGCCGGCGCGCGGCGTCATCGAAGTCAAGGCGCCGGCCGAGGCGGTGGACTTCACCGCGGCGTCGGCCCAGGTGGCGAAGTACTGGGACCGCTACCGACTGGTGCTGGTCACCAACCTGCGTGACTGGTTGTTGATCGGCGAACGCGACGGCCAGCGCGTGCTGCTCGAACGCCACACGCTGGCGCCCACTGCCGAGGCCTTCTGGAAACTCGCAGCGCATCCGGCGCAGGTGGCGGCGCAAGACGCCAGCGCATTCGGCGACTTCCTGGCGCGTGCGATGCTGCAGCTGGCGCCCTTGAGCGAGCCCAAGGACCTGGCCTGGCTGCTGGCCAGCTACGCGCGCGAGGCCGCTCATCGCATCGAGCACTCGCCCGCGGCAGCGCAACGCCAGCTCGCGGTGCTCGAGCAAAGCCTCGAAGCCGCGCTGGGGGTGCGCTTCGACGCCCAGGACGGCGAGCACTTCTTCCGCTCCACGCTGGTGCAGACCCTGTTCTACGGCGTGTTCGCGGCCTGGGTGCTGCGCCACCAGAACGGCGCGGCGGGGCGCTTCGACTGGAAGACCGCCGCCTACGACCTGAACGTGCCGATGATCTCGGCGCTGTTCGAGCAGCTGTCGCAGCCGACCAAACTCAAGGCGCTGGACCTGACCTCGGTACTCGACTGGGCCGCTGACGCGCTGAACCGCGTCGACCAGGCCGGCTTCTTCAAGAAGTTCGAAGCGCGCCAGTCGGTGCAGTATTTCTACGAGCCCTTCCTCGAAGCCTTCGACCCCGAGCTGCGCAAGCAGCTCGGCGTGTGGTACACGCCGCGCGAGATCGTGCAATACCAGGTCGCGCGCGTCGACCAGGCCTTGCGCAGCGAACTGGGCATCGCCGAGGGCCTGGCCGACCCGCAGGTGGTGGTGCTCGACCCTTGCTGCGGCACCGGCGCCTACCTGGTCGAGGTGCTTGACCTGATCGCGCAGCGGCTGGCCGCGCAGGGCAACGCGGCGCTGGCCGGGCACGAACTGAAGCGCGCGATGCAGCAGCGCATCTTCGGCTTCGAGCTGCTGCCGGCGCCCTACGTGGTGGCGCACCTGCAGCTGGGCTTGCTGCTGCAGCGCCTGAACGCCCCGCTGCAAACCCATGCCGACGGTAGCGGCGAGCGCGTCGGGGTTTACCTGACCAACGCGCTGACCGGCTGGGAGCCGGCGCAGGAGCCGAAGACCCAGCTGCTGCCCTTCCCCGAACTGGCCGCCGAACGCGACGCGGCCAACAGCGTCAAGCGTGACCAGAAGGTGCTGGTGGTCATCGGCAACCCGCCCTACAACGGCTATGCCGGCGTGGCGATCGGCGAAGAGCGCGAGCTGAGCGACGCCTACCGCAAGGCCGGCGCCGGCCCACAGCCGCAGGGTCAGGGGCTCAACGAGCTGTACGTGCGCTTCTTCCGCATGGCCGAGCGGCAGATCGTCGAACACAGCGGGCGCGGCATCGTCAGCTTCATCAGCAACTCCTCGTGGCTGGACGGCCTGAGCCACCCGGCGATGCGCGAGCGCTTCTTGCAGGTGTTCGACCACATCTGGGTGGATGACCTGCATGGCAACCGAATCATCTCCGAGTACGCACCAGACGGTCGCACCAGCGAGACGGTCTTCGCCGTGCGCGGCAGCTCAACGGGCATCAAAGTCGGCACGGCCATCGTTCTGCTGGTCCGCGCTCGGCAAGGGGATGCGTCGTCCGCTGCACTGCGCTATGCAGACT
>CALBTN010000325.1 GCA_937967345.1 uncultured Rubrivivax sp.
GGCGCGTCGCATGCAACCCGGCCCCGCGTCCGAGCCGATGCCCGCCGCAGCACCGCGGCCGTCGTACCAGAAGTACGCGCTGGACGTGCGCTGCAGCCGCATCGACGGCCTGGGCGTGTTCGCGCGCGAGCCGATCGCCGCGGCGCGCAAGATCGGCGAGATCCGCGGCGAGTCGATCAGCGTGGCCGAGGCGCGCATCCGTGCCACGCGCAGCGAGCGCATCATGATCGTCGAGCTGTCGCCGCGCCGCGCGATCGACTTTTCGAAGTCGACCGACCCGATGCGCTACACCAACCACTCGTGCCGGCCGAACGCGCGGCTGAGCATCGAACGCGGCCGGGTCGAGTTCTACGCGCTGCGCGAAATCGCCCCGGGCGAGGAAATCACCGTCGACTACGGCGAAACCCACCACCAGGGCACGCTCGCCTGCCGCTGCGGCGAGCCCGGCTGCATCGGCTGGTTGTAGCCGCTGCGGCCGGGGCGCCAGTCGCCGGCAGCGGCCGCGAACGCGGCTTGACGTGGTACGCGATCGCGGGCGGACAATCGGTGCAGCCTGCGATCGCCCCGCACCATGCCCGCCAGCATTGACCGCCACACGCCCACCGAGGACTTCCAGGCGTTGCTGGCCGGCACCTTGTTCATCTCGCTGGGGGTCATGATGTTCAACCAGACGGGCCTGCTCACCGGCGGCACCGCCGGGCTGGCGTTCTTGCTGCACTACGCCACCGGGGTGGGCTTCGGCAAGCTGTTCTTCGTGATCAACCTGCCTTTCTATTGGATCGCCTGGCGCCGCATGGGCCGCGCGTTCACCCTCAAGACCTTCGCCGCGGTGGCGATGCTGTCGGCGCTGACCGAACTGCAGACGCTCGCGGTGCGCTTCCAGGCGCTGAACACGCTGTACGCCGCCATCATGGGCGGGCTGCTAATGGGCGCCGGCTTCCTGATGCTGTTCCGCCACCGCGCCAGCCTGGGCGGTGTCGGCATCGTGGCGCTGGCGCTGCAGCAAGAGCGCGGCTGGCGCGCCGGCAAGGTGCAGCTGGCGGTGGACATCGCGATCTTGCTCGGCGCGGTCTTCGTCGTCGATGCGCAGCGCATCGCCTACTCGCTGATCGGTGCGCTGGCGCTGAACCTGACGCTGGCGATCAACCACAAGCCGGGGCGCTACGTCGCGATGTGAGGCGGCCCCGGGCGCCCGCGGCGGGCGCGGGTGCTCAGTAGGTCTCCAGGTGCAGCCGGCCTTCGCGCTTGAGTGCCGCGCCGATGGCGTCCCAGTCGAGCCCGGCGCCGCGCGCGACGTCGGCCAGCGCCAGCACCACGCCTTCTTCCATCGCCTTCAGGCCGCAGACGTAGAAGTGCGCATCGCCGTCGGTCAGCAGCTGCGCGAGGTCGGCGGCACGCTCGCGCATCGCGTCCTGCACGTAGCGTTTGGGCTGGCCCGGCGTGCGGCTGAACGCGAAGTTGATGTCGATGAAGTCCTTGGGCAGGCTTTGCAGCGGGCCGAAGTACGGTAGCTCCGCCTGGGTGCGCGCGCCGAAGAACAGCAGCAGCTTGCCGCCTTCGAACTTGCCGGTGCGGCGCAGCCGGCGCCGCCATTCGGTCATCGCGCGCATCGGCGCGCTGCCGGTGCCGGTGCAGATCATCACGATGTGGCTCTTCGGGTGGTTGGGCATCAGGAAGCTGGCGCCGAAGGGCCCGATCACCTGCACTGTCTGGCCGAGCTGCAGGTCGCACATGTAGTTGCTGGCCACGCCGCGCACCGCGTTGCCCTGGTAGTCCTCGAGCACGCGCTTGATGGTCAGCGACAGGTTGTTGTAGCCGGGGCGCTCGCCGTTGCGCGCGCTGGCCACGCTGTACTGGCGTGCGTGGTGCGCGCGCCCCTGCGCATCCAGGCCCGGCGGCACGATGCCGATGCTCTGCCCTTCCAGCACCGGAAAGGGCATGGCGCCGAAGTCGAGCACGATGTGGTGCGTGTCGTAGTCGCGCCCGACCTCGGTGACACGCACGTTGCCGACCACGGTGGCGGCCACGCCCGCGTCGCGCGCCTTCGGCCCGTACAGGTTGGTGTAGGCATGCGCGGCCGACCACGGCGGCAGCGTCGCGCCGTAGGCGCTGCTGTCGAAGCTCGAGGCGTCGGGCGACGAGATCGCTGCCGTGGCCGTGGCCGTGGGCAGCAGCGCGGCATCGGCCACACCGGGGCGCGCATCGGCGCTGACGCCGGCTTCGGCCAACTGCGCCGCAGTCAAGGGCTCGGGCAGCACGTCCCAGCCGAACTGCTCAGCCAAGGTGTAGGCGCGCGCGCGCGGCACCAGGTGCCAGTTGTCGATCGCCCCGGTCGGGCAAGGCGGCACGCAGGCCATGCATTGCTGGCACTTGTCGGCGTCGACCACGTAGTTGCGATCGTCGTGCGAGATCGCCTTGACCGGGCACACCGATTCGCAGGTGTTGCAGCGGATGCAGATCTCGGGGTCGATCAGGTGCTGCTTGAACGACACCACCGCGTCGGCAGGCTGGTCCATGGCAATGGCTGCTGCGGCGCCGCGTTCAGCCGAAGCGCACGTACTCGAAATCCACCGGCTGGCGGTTGATGCCCACCAGCGGCGGCGCGATCCAGTGGGCAAACTTGCCCGGCTCGACCACACGGCCCATCAGGCTGGCAACGAAGGCGCGGTCCTCGTCGGCCGGCAGCCAC
>CALBTN010000326.1 GCA_937967345.1 uncultured Rubrivivax sp.
CTACTACGAGGCCCTGCGCGATGCCAGCGGCAGCGCCAAGCCGGCTGCCAACTGGCTGATGGGCGAGGTATCGCGCCGCCTCAACGCCGATGCGCGCGACATCGAGCAAAGCCCGGTCGACGCGCCCACGCTGGCGGCGCTGATCCGCCGCGTCGCCGACGGCACGGTGTCGAACAACGGTGCGCGCCAGCTGTTCGACGCACTGTGGTCAGGCGAGGCCACCGCCGGCGCCAACGCCGAACCGGCCGCGCGGGTGGATGCGCTGATCGAGGCCAAGGGCCTGAAGCAGATGAGCGATGCCGGCGCGCTGCAGGCCATCGTCGACGCGGTCATCGCGGCCAACGCCAAGTCGGTGGACGAGTACCGCGCCGGCAAGGACAAGGCCTTCAACGCGTTGGTCGGCCAGGTGATGAAGGCCAGCAAGGGCAAGGCCAACCCGGCCCAGGCGAGCGAGTTGCTCAAGCAGCGGCTGCAGGCCAGCGGCTGATTCGGCGCGGCGCTGAATCGGCGCAGCCGATTCAACTCAGCCAGTTCAGCGCAGCGACGAGGCCTTCAGGTTCGGTGCCCCCGCGGCCACCGGCGAGACCGGACGCTGCGATGTCGGAATCGGCCCCATTGCGCCGGGTACCGCGCCGCCCCACAGCTGCTTCAGCCGCGCCAGTTCGGCGTCGTACAGCCGGGTGATGCGCTCGAGTTCGGCCTGCTGGCTGACCGCGGCCTCGCGCTGCGCGGCGATCGCCGCATCGTTGGCGTCGAGCTGCGCGCGCAGCTTCGGCGGCAGCGCCTTGCCGATGTAGAACTCGGCCTCGTCCAGCAGTGGCTTGCGTTCGGCCTCGAGCTCGGCCAACCGTCGCTGGCCAGCCTGCATCGCCATTCGCACGGTGTCGAGTGCGGCCTCGCGCGCCTTGCGGTGCGGACCCTCGTTCGGGTAGCGCGCCAGCAGGTTGCGGTCGCGCCGCACGGCATCGGCATGTGCTGCGCGCGCCTCGGCGGCCTTGCGCTCGGCGGCCTCCTTCTCGGCGCGCTCCTCGACCGTCAGGGTCGGCGGATAGACCATCTTCAGCGAGCCGTCCTTGTTGAGCACACGCTGCTCCTTGGCGGTGCACCCGGCGATCGGCCGGTCGGCGGTGATGCGCCGGCCCTGGTCGTCCACGCACGAATAGATGCCGGCCGCGCTGGCCGGTGCCGGGCTGCTCTGAGCCTGCAGCGCGGGCGCGGCGCCAAGCAACAGCAGCATCGTCAGGGACAGGGGCCGGCGGGCCTTCAAGCGCATTCAAACTCCGTAACGGTCTCGGTAACGCTGCACCGGGTCGGCAAACACCTGCAGCGCGGGGTCCTCGGTGGACTTCAGATATTGCAACAGGTCATTCAGCGTCGCAATCGCGGCCACATTCAGTTGCATGTTGCGCGTGACGTACTGCACCGCCGACCACTCCACGTCCTTATCGCCCTCGGTGGCGCGTTCTTGACGGTCCAGCGCGATCAATACGCCACAAGGGCGCGCGCCGGCGGCCTGCAGCAGCCGAACCGACTCGCGTACCGAGGTGCCGGCCGAGATCACGTCGTCGATGATCAGCACGCGTCCGGCCACCGGTGCACCGATCAGCACGCCGCCTTCGCCGTGGTCCTTGGCTTCCTTGCGGTTGTAGGCAAAAGGCACGTTGTGGCCGATCCGCGCCAGCTCCACCGCCACCGCCGAGGCCAGCGTGATGCCCTTGTAGGCCGGGCCGAACAGCATGTCGTAGGCCAGCTGCGAGTCGACCAGACGGCGTGCATAGAATTCCGCCAGACGGCCGAGTTTGGCGCCGTCGTTGAACAGGCCGGCGTTGAAGAAGTACGGCGACATCCGCCCCGCCTTGGTCTTGAACTCGCCGAAGCGCAGCACGCCGCAGCGCACCGCGAAGTGCACGAAATCCCGAGCCAAGGCTTCGCCAGCCGGCGGCTTGTTCATGAGAGGTCCTTGGTGTTCCGACTCGTGTCACTGAACCTGAACGGGATCCGTTCGGCCGCCAGCAAGGGCTTTGTCGAGTGGGCGCAATCGCTGGGTGCCGATTGTATGGGGGTGCAGGAGGTGCGCGCCCAGCACGGCCACCTGGCCGGCCGCTACGACCACATCGATGGGCTGAGCGGCCATTTCCACCTTGCGCAGCGCCCCGGCTACGCAGGCGTTGGGCTTTACACACGGCGCGAGCCAAGCGATGTGAGCGCAGGCTTCGGCAACGAGGAGTTCGACGCCGAGGGCCGCTACCTGGAGGCGCGCTACGACACGCCGAAGCGCAAGTTCAGCGTCATCAGCTGCTACGTGCCCAGCGGCTCCAGCGGTGAAGAGCGGCAGGCCGCCAAGTACCGCTTTCTCGATCGGCTGTACCCGCACCTGATGGCGCTGAAGGCCACGCGCGAGTTCGTGCTGGTCGGCGACATCAACATCGCGCACCAGCAGATCGACCTGCGCAACTGGCGCAGCAACCAAAAGAACAGTGGCTTCCTGCCCGGGGAGCGCGCCTGGATGACGCGGCTGCTGGGCGAGGGCGGGCTGGTCGACGTCTTTCGCACGCTGAACCCCAACCCGGACCAGTACACCTGGTGGAGCAACCGCGGTCAGGCTTGGCAGAACAACGTCGGCTGGCGGCTGGACTACCACCTGGCCACCCCCAGCGTGGCCGCCCGGGCGCGGCGCGAGCAGATCTACCTGCAGCAGCGCTTCTCGGACCACGCGCCGGTGATCATCGACTACGAGCTGCGCTGGTGAGCCGCACCGCGGCGGTGCCGGCAACGCCGCACCGGTCGTCGAAGTCGTTGCAATTGCGAATCATTCGCATATACTGCGCTACCCGACCCCTGGAGCTGCTGCCATGGTCCCACCCGCCGCATCCGAAGCGCCGACGCCCGCCGCCGCGCCCGGCCTCGAGCCGATCATCGGCGGCACGCTGGCCTTGCTGACGCACTATGCGCGCATGCCCGACCTGAAGGTCTCCGAGCGCATCGCCTGCAATCTGGCGCTGATCGCGCGCCACCCCGAGGCCACCGCCACGCTGCGCTCGATGTGCACCCACCTGTTCGTGGCCTGGCTCGGTCCGCTCGACGTGCAGGACGGCGCAGTCGGCGGCGAGTGGCGCGACGTGTGGCCGATGCCGCCGGCCATGCAGTAGCGCGCACGGGCAGCGCGCTGCGACGCACAGCGCGGCGCCAGGCGACAGACGCGGCAGGCCCGGCCACCACGACCCCGCGCCGCGTCGACGCGGATTTCCAGGCACTTGCTCTCGACTCTTGAAACAATCAATCGTTTGATTGATGTGATACGCTGCACGGGTGAACTCGAACGCAACTGCCGCCGCTGCGGCACGGCCGCCCGCCCGTGCATCGCGGCCCGACGGCGAGGCCGCGCGCGCGCGGCTGCTGCAAAGCGGCCTGCAGTTGTTCGCGCAGCAGGGTTTCGCCCGCACCTCGACGCGTGAGCTGGCGCTGCACGCCGGCGTCAACGTCGCGTCGATCAGCTACTACTTCGGCGACAAGGCGGGCCTGTACCGCGCCGCGTTCTTCGAGCCGACCGGCGCGGCGCGCGACGACATCGCCCGCCTGACCTTGCCCGGCCAGTCGCTGACGCAGGCGCTGCAGGTGCTGTACGCGAGCTTCCTCGAGCCGTTGATGCAAGGCGACACCGCGCGGCTGTCGATGAAGCTGTACTGGCGCGAGATGCTCGAGCCCACCGGGCTGTGCGACGAGCTGGTCACCCACGGCATCAAGCCGATGCACGACGCGCTGCTGGGCGTGTTGTGCCGTCACTTCGACGTGGCCGAAGCCGACGACGAGATCACGCGCCTGGCGCTGTGCATCGCCGGGCTGGGGCTGCATCTGCACGTCGGTCACGACCTGATCGAGTCGCTGGCGCCGCGACTCAACGCCACCGCCGAGGCGCGCGCGCGCTGGTCCGAGCCGCTGGTGCGCTTCGCTCTGGCGATGATCGATGCCGAGCAGCAGCGGCGCCGCGCCACGGCCGCGCCAAACCGATGACCCCCCCGCCTGGATCCCGGGCTGCGCTCGCCGCGGCCGGCACGCTGGCCGCCATGCTCGGCGGCACCCTGAGCGGCTGCGCGGTGCTGGCTCCGCCGGTGCCGCTGCCGGCACGCGAAGCCCCGGCGCTCGATGCGCCGTCCACTTGGCAGGCGCCACCCGCGCCGCAGCCGGCACCGGCGCCGCAAGGCCCGCTGCAACCGGGCTGGACGCAGTTCGGCGACCCGCTGCTGCTGCAACTGCTCGATGCCGCCCAGGCCGCCAGCCCCGACCTGGCCGCGGCGCGCTCGCGCATCGAGCAAGCGCGCGCTGCCAGCGTCGCCGCCGGCGCGCTGCTGCTGCCCACGCTCGATGCCAACGGCTCGGCCAGCACCGGCCGCGCCGAGATCGGCATGCCGCGCGCCAGCTTCGCCGCGGCCAACCTGCAGGCCGGCTGGGAGCTGGATCTGTTCGGCGCCAACCGCGCCGGGCGCGACGCGGCGCTGGCGCAGCTGCTCGCCACGCAGGCCAGCGCGGCCGCCCTGGGCATCGCGGTCGCCGCCGAAACCGCCGCCAGCTACAACGCGCTGCGCGGCTGCGAGGCGGTGGTGCTGCGCACCCAGGCCGATGCCCAATCGCGCGCCGAGACCGCGCGCCTGACCGAACTGGTGGCCAACGCCGGCCTGTCCGCGCCGGCCACCGCGGCGCTGGCGCGCGCCAGCGCCGCGCAGGGGCGCAGCCTGCTCGCGGGGCAGCAAGCGCAGTGCGAGTTGCTGTTCAAGGCGCTGGTGGCGATGACCGCGCTGGACGACGCCACGCTGCGCCAGCAACTGCAGCCGGGCCATGCGCGGCTGCCGGCACCGGCGGCGATCGCCGTGCCCAGCGTGCCGGCGGCGGCGCTGATGCAGCGCCCCGACCTGCTGGCGGCCGAGCAGCAGGTGGTCGCCGCCGCCGCGCAGACCGCGCAGGCACAGGCGCGGCGCTATCCGCGCGTGGCGATCGCCGGCTCGATCGGGCCGGCGTGGATGCGCATGGAAAGCCTGTCGGCCGACGCCACGCTGTGGACGATCGGCCCGCTGCAGGTGTCGCTGCCGCTGTTCGACGGCGGCACCCGCGTGGCCAACGTGGTGGCCGCGCGTGCCCGCTACGACGAGGCGGTGTCGGTCTACCGCGCGGCGCTGCGCACCGCACTGCGCGAAGTGCAGACCGCGCTGATCACGCTGGACGCCACCGGCCGGCGCATCGCCGACACCGAGGTCTCGATCGAGGGCTTCGAAGCCTCGCTGCGCGCGGCCGACGCGCGCTTTCGCGGCGGCCTGGGCAGCCTGTTCGATCTGGAAGACGCGCGGCGCAGCGCGCTGCTGGCGCAAAGCACGCGGGTCGAGCTGCAGCGCGAGCAGGTGGCCGCGTGGATCAACCTGTACCGCGCGCTCGGCGGCGGCTTCAGCCGTGGCGGCGAACTGGCCATGGCGCCCGCCCTCCCGGCCATCCCCGCCATCCCCGCCACGACGCAGCGCTGAACGGGCCAACGCCGATGCAAAGAACAAGATCCACCCGCCGCACCCTTGCGCTGACGCTGGCCGGCGTCGTCACCCTGGGGCTGCTCGGCGCGGCCACGCTGGCGGTGCGCGCGGCCGATCAAAACAAGTCCGCACCGCAGGCCACGCCACGGCCGGCCCTGAGCGTGACCGCGGTGCAGCCGCGCCAGATGACGCTGCCGCTGCGCATCAGCGCCAACGGCAACATCGCCGCCTGGCAAGAGGCCATCGTCGGCACCGAGGCCAACGGCCTGCGGCTGGCCGAGGTGCGCGTCAACGTCGGCGACAAGGTCAGGAAGGGTCAGGTGCTGGCCAGCTTCACGCCCGACATGGTGCGTGCCGACTTCACCCAGGTGCGCGCCGCCGTGGCCGAGGCCGAGGCCGCGCTGGCCGATGCCGCGGCCAACGCCGCGCGGGCGCGCGAGCTGGCCACCAGCGGCGCGTTGAGCGAGCAGCAGATCAACCAGTTCATGACCGCCGAGCGCACGGCGCAGGCGCGGCTGGACGCGCAGCGCGCGCTGGCCAGCGCACAGGCGCTGCGGCTGCGCCAGACCCAGGTGCTCGCGCCCGACGACGGCGTGATCTCGGCGCGCAGCGCCACCGTCGGTGCGGTGCTGCCGGCGGGCGCCGAGCTGTTCCGCCTGATCCGCCAGGGCCGGCTCGAATGGCGCGCCGAGGTCGCCGCGGCCGATCTGGCACGGTTGCGCCCGGGCTTGCCGGCGGTGGTCGCCACGCCCGGCGGCGACACCGTGCGCGGTGTGGTGCGCATGATCGCGCCGACGGTGGACCCGGCCACGCGCAACGGCCTGGTCTACGTCGACCTACCGGCGCCGGGCGTGCTGCGCGCCGGCATGTTCGCGCGCGGCGAGTTCGACATCGGCGCCAGCACCGCGCTGACGCTGCCGCAAGGCGCGGTGCTGCTGCGCGACGGTTTCAACTACGTGATGCGGCTCGGGCCCGACGCCAAGGTGGTGCAGACCAAGGTCGAGACCGGCCGCCGCGTCGGCGACCGCGTCGAGATCACCGGCGGGCTGGCGGCCGACGCGCGCGTCGTCGCCTCGGGCGGCGGCTTCCTCGCCGACGGCGACCTGGTCCGGGTGGTCGACGCGGTGCCGTCCGCAGCGGCCGCATCGGCCGCCGCGGCAGCCTCCGGGGCGCGGCGGCCATGAAGTTCAACGTCTCGTCGTGGTCGATCCGCAACCCGACGCCGTCGATCCTGCTGTTCGTGCTGCTGACGCTGGCCGGGCTGGTCGCGTTTCGCGCGATGAAGGTGCAGAACTTCCCCGACTTCGATCTGCCGATGGTCACGGTCACCGCGTCGCTGCCCGGCGCATCGCCGTCGCAGATGGAGACCGAGGTCGCGCGCAAGATCGAGAACGCGCTGGCCACGGTGCAGGGCCTGAAGCACATCTACACCAC
>CALBTN010000327.1 GCA_937967345.1 uncultured Rubrivivax sp.
CGCTGTGGCTTCGCTGCGCTGCGGTGCGGCGGCTTCATCCGCGCATCATGCCGTGCTGCGTCGCGCCGTGGCAAACCGGCGGCGCCGCGCCGCGCCGCGCGCCGCGAACGCGGCTGGTGCTGCCGCCGTGGCACGATCCGGGCGCTGCGGCTACCCTCGCGCACCTGTCGCAGATTTGCGCCGCGTTGTCGTTTGCCGCGAACGCCCGGCGCACCCGCCCCATGTTGCTCGAACCGCCGCTGATCCTCCAACTCGCGCTGCTCGGTGTGGTCACCGGCTTTCTCGCCGGGCTGCTTGGCATCGGCGGCGGCATGATCATGGTGCCGTTCCTCACGCTGCTGATGGACAGCCGCGGCGTGGCGGGCGGCCTGGCGGTCAAGATGGCCATCGCCACCTCGATGGCCACGATCATGTTCACCTCGTTGTCCAGCGTGCGTGCGCACCACAAGCGCGGCGCGGTGCGCTGGGACTTGGTGCGCGGCCTGGCCCCCGGCATCGTGGCCGGCAGCCTGCTGGGCAGCCTGGGCGTGTTCGCGCTGCTCAAGGGCTCGTCGCTCGCGCTCGTGTTCGGCCTGTTCGTCGCCTTTTCGGCGACCCAGATGATCCTGGACCGCAAGCCCAAGCCGTCGCGCCAGATGCCGGCCACGGCCGGGCAGTTCGGCGCCGGCGCCGGCATCGGTTTCCTGTCGGGGCTGGTCGGCGCGGGCGGCGGCTTCATCAGCGTGCCGTTCATGACCTGGTGCAACGTCGCGATCCACAACGCGGTGGCCACCTCGGCCGCGCTGGGCTTTCCGATCGCGGTGGCCAACGTTGCGGGCTACGTCATCAGCGGCCACGGCCTGAGCGGCCTGCCCGCGGGATCGCTGGGCTACATCTGGCTGCCGGCGCTGGCCGTGATCGCGCTGTGCAGCGTGTTCACCGCACCGCTGGGCGCAAAGGCCGCGCACAGCCTGCCGGTGGCCAGCCTGAAGCGCGTGTTCGCCAGCGTGCTGTACCTGCTGGCGGCGTACATGCTGCACAAGGCGCTGACCAGCTGAGCCCGCAACCCGCTCGGGGCCGGCCCGCCAGCGGCGCACGGCCGCGCCAGGTCAATCACCGCACACTTGGCAAGGCGCCGGCTGGCGGCCGGCAACGCACGCTTGCCTAGAATCGCCTGCCAATCCAACCCGCACCGCCCTCGATGTACCCACCCGCGCTGCGCCGCCGCCCATTCCTGATCTGGTTGGCCGGTACCGTGCCGGCCGCCAAAGCGCTGGCGCTGGACCAGCCGTCCGGCGCGGTGGTGTTGACGGTGGTGGGCCGCGTCGCCCAGCCCAATGCCGGCCGCCAGGCGCGCTTCGACATGGCGATGCTCGAGCGGCTGCCGCAGCACAGTTTCGTCACCGCCACGCCGTGGTACGCCGAAGCGCACAAGTTCACCGGCCCGTTGCTGCGCGACGTGCTGGCCGCGTGCGGCGCGAGCGGCAGCAGCGTGCGCGCGATCGCGCTCAACGACTACAGCGTCGACCTGCCATTCGACGACACGCAGCGCCACGGCGTGCTGCTGGCGCGGCTGCTGGACGACAAGCCGATGGCGGTGCGCGACAAGGGGCCGCTGTTCATCATCTATCCCTTCGATTCCGACGCGCAGCTGCGCAGCACCGTCTACTACAGCCGCTCGGCATGGCAACTGAAGTCGCTGGAAGTGCGCTAGGCACCGACGCGGCACCCGCCGCCAAGGCGGCGCGGCCACGGCGCCCCACCCTGCTCGGGATGCTCGGCGTGGTTCTGGTTCTTGCCCTGGCCGCAGTGGCCCTGGTGCAGGCGCGCCAGTTCGCGATGCTCAAGCAAAGCGTGGCCTACCAGGACGACTACGTGGTACTCAGCCTGTACCAGGCCGAGGCCGAGTACCTGCGCTTGCGCGAGTACTGGCTGCGCGCGCAGTTCGAGCGTGAAAGCTTCGACCGCGAGGCACTGCAGCTGCGCTACGACATCTGGGTCAGCCGGGTCGGCCTGCTGCACCATCAGGCGATCGCGCGATTGATGATCGGCAACGAGGCTTATGCCGAGCCGCTGCGCCAGATGGACGAGTTCATCACCCATGCCGACCAGCTGCTGGGGCCGAACGGCCCGCGCCCGCTCGATCCGGCCCGGCTGGCCGAACTGCAGCCGGCGCTGGACGCGCTGGGCGCACCGATCCATTCGATGATGCTCAGCGCGTCGCACCACGTGTCGGCGCAGATCGACGCGCGCAATGCCGCGGTGCGCCGCCACAACCAGGTGGCGCTGGCGCTGACGCTGTGCCTGTCGCTGCTGCTGGTGGCCTTTGGCCTGCTGGCGATGCGCCAGATGCGGCTGCTGAGCGAGCGCCAGCGCGAGCTGGTCGACCTGACCGCCCACCTGCGCGAAGCCCGGCACCAGGCCGAGGCCGCCAGCGAGGCCAAGAGCGCGTTCCTGGCCAACATGAGCCACGAGATCCGCACGCCGTTCCACGGCCTGCTGGGCATGCTGTCGCTGCTGCGCGAGACCGGGCTGAACGCGCGCCAGGCCGAATACCTGCGCACCGCCACCGAATCGGCCGACCACCTGCTGACGATCGTCAACGACGTGCTCGACATGTCGCTGCTCGAGTCTGGCCGGCTGACGCTGA
The DNA here is from genome assembly GCA_937967345.1 of uncultured Rubrivivax sp. Classification (GTDB taxonomy): domain Bacteria; phylum Pseudomonadota; class Gammaproteobacteria; order Burkholderiales; family Burkholderiaceae_C; genus Rubrivivax. Next base: position 2,630 of record CALBTN010000327.1, read on the forward strand.
CGCCCGAGCCGGTGAAGCTGCGCGAACTGCTGCGCGACGTCGAGGTGCTGATGCGCCCGCAGGCGCAGGCCAAGTCGCTGGCGCTGCACATCGACGCCGACCCCGGCGTGCCCGAGGTCGTGCGGCTGGACCGCACGCGGGTCAAGCAGGTGCTGTTCAACCTGCTGCACAACGCGGTCAAGTTCTCCGACCGCGGCGTGGTCGTGCTCGACCTGCGCTGCGTCGGTGACGCCGGGCGCGACTGGCTCGAGTTCGTCGTCACCGACACCGGCATCGGCATGGACCAGGCCACGCTCGATCGCCTGTTCCAGCGTTTCGTGCAAGGCGACGAGTCGCGCTCGCGGCGTCACGGCGGCACCGGGCTCGGGCTGGAGATCTCGCGCAGCCTGGCGCGCCTGATGGGCGGCGACGTCACCGCCACCAGCGCCCCGGGCGAAGGCAGCAGCTTTCGCTTTCGCATTCCGCTGGACGCGGTGATGGCGACGCCGCCGGTGTTGGCCGGCGCCGCGGCCGGCGACGCCCCCGCCTGGACCATGGGCCCCTTGCGCGTGCTGGTGGCCGAGGACCATCCGGTGAACCGGCAGTACATGGCCGCGCTGCTCGAGGGCATGGGCCATGAGGCGCACTTCGCCGCCAACGGCCTCGAGGCGGTGCAGGCGGTGCGCGAGCAGCGCTTCGACGTCGTGCTGATGGACCTGCACATGCCGCTGCTCGACGGCGTGGGTGCCACGCTGTCGATCCGCGCTTTGAGCGACGGTGCCGCGGCCACCGTGCCGATCATCGCGCTGACCGCCGACGCCTACGCGCAAACGCGCGAGCGCTGCCTGATGGCCGGCATGAACGACTTCCTGGCCAAACCGGTCAGCCCCGAGCGCTTGACGGCAATGCTGCGGCGGCTGTTCGGCGGTGCCGGCAGCGCCGAGGCGGCGCCGGCCAGCTCACGCGAACAGCCGGCCGCAGCGGCGCCGCTGCTGCTCGACCGCGCCACGCTCGATGCCGCGACGCGCGCGGTGAGCGGCGAACGCCTGTCGCAACTGCTGCAAGGCTTCTTCGACGAGGGGCCGCAGATGGTGCAGCGGCTTCGGGTGGCACTGCGAGACGGCCAGGCGCTGGACCTGCGCGTCGCGGCCCACGCCGCGCACGGCGCGGCATTGAACTTCGGCCTGAACGCACTGGCGCAGACCGCGCAGGCGCTGCACGAAGGCGCCACGCATGTGCCGGCGCACGAGATCGCGCGGCTGATCGAGCGCTTCGATCAACAACTGCAGGCCAGCCGCCAGGCCTGCGAAGCCGCCGGCCTGCTCGAGCCCGTGACCGGCTGAGCGACTGGCGCGCGA
>CALBTN010000328.1 GCA_937967345.1 uncultured Rubrivivax sp.
GGCTCAGGTCGGTGCTCTCGCGCTTGCGGATGCGCTGCTGCAGGCGGCTCAAGGGCTTGATGCCGCGCGACAGCGCGAACCACACCAGCACCACCGCCAGCGGCAGGATCACGAACTGCGGCAGGATCACGCCCTTGATGATCTCGTTGGCCAGCCGCTCGCGCTTTTCCGGCGTCTCGGCCACCTGCACCAGCAGCGCCAGGTCGGCGTCGGCGCCGCCGGCGGCCACCCGCATGGTGGCCACGCGCACCGGCTCGTCGCGCACGGTGGCGTCGCGAAAGCGCAGCTCGCCGAGCGCGCCGATCGCGTCGGGCAGCGGCAGGCTGCGCTCGCCGGCCAGATGCTCGCCGTGCGGGCCCAGCACCTGGAAGTACACGCTGCCGGCCTCGTCGGCGCGCAGCAACTCGCCGGCCAGCGACGGCAGGCGCAGCCGCAGCTTGGGCGCCGGCCCGCCCAGGCCGGTGGCCTCGGTGCTGGCCTGCTGCGCGATCGCGCGCAGCACCACGCCGAGCTCGCGGTCGTAGGGCCGGTCGGCGATGCCTTGCGCCACCAGGTAGGTCAGGAACAGGCTCATCGGCCACAGCAGCAGCAGCGGCGCGAGCATCCAGTCGAGGATCTCGCCGAACAACGAATGCGGCCCGCTGCGCGCACCGCTTGCCGCGTCGCCCGGTGCGGCGGCCGCGCCGGGTGGTTCGGCCGAGGCAGGAGGCGTGCGCCTGTCGGCAGCCGCCGCGGAGTCGCTCAAGCGGCGATCTTCTCCAGGCAATAACCCAGGCCGCGCACCGTGGCGATGCGGATCGGGCCTTGCTCGATCTTCTTGCGCAGCCGGTGGATGTAGACCTCGATCGCGTTGTTGCTGACCTCTTCGCCCCACTCGCACAGCCGCTCGACCAACTGGTCCTTGCTGACCAGCCGCCCGGCGCGCTGCAGCAGCACCTCCAGCAGCGACAGCTCGCGCGCCGACAGCTCGATCATGTGATCGTTGATGTAGGCCACGCGCCCGGTGGCGTCGAAGCTCAGCGGCCCGTGCTTGATGATGGCCGATGCGCTGCCCAGGCCGCGGCGGGTCAGCGCGCGCACGCGCGCTTCCAGCTCCTGCAGCGCAAAGGGCTTGGCCATGTAGTCGTCGGCGCCCAGGTCCAGGCCCTTGACGCGCTGTTCGACGCTGTCGGCGGCGGTGAGGATCAGCACCGGCACCGACGAGCCGCGCGCGCGCATGCGGCGCAGCACGTCCAGGCCGTGCATCTTCGGCAGGCCAAGATCCAGGATCACGCAGTCGAACTCATGGTCGGCCAGCGCCGCGTCGGCCTCGGTGCCGGTGTGCACCTGGTCGGTGGCGTAGCCGGCCGCGCGCAGCGAGCGCAGCAAGCCGTCGGCCAGCACCTGATCGTCTTCGGCAATGAGAATGCGCATGGCTTGTCTCCTCTTGCTGCTCGCGTCGTGGGCGGACCTTCGACGCCGATTCTAGGCAGCCGCGGCGCGGCTACGATGCACGCTGCATGATCCTGGCATTACTGTACAAACATCCAGCTTGCGCCGATAATCGCGGCGCAAGGATGGAGCAACTGAAATGGACGCACCCGTGAAGGCACTCAACACCGAAAAGGCCAAGGCGCTGCAAGCCGCGCTGGCGCAGATCGAAAAGCAGTTCGGCAAGGGCTCGATCATGCGCCTGGGCGACGGCGAGGTCGCGCACGACATCCAGGTCGTGTCCACCGGCTCGCTGGGGCTGGACATCGCGCTGGGCGTGGGCGGCCTGCCGCGCGGCCGGGTGATCGAGATCTACGGCCCGGAATCGTCGGGCAAGACCACGCTGACGTTGCAGGTCATCGCCGAGATGCAAAAGCTCGGCGGCGTGTGCGCCTTCATCGACGCCGAACACGCGCTGGACACCCAGTACGCGCAAAAGCTGGGCGTCGACTTGCAAGAGCTGCTGATCAGCCAGCCCGACACCGGCGAGCAGGCGCTGGAGATCGTCGATGCGCTGGTGCGCTCGGGCTCGGTCGACCTGATCGTCGTCGACTCGGTGGCCGCGCTCACGCCCAAGGCCGAGCTGGAAGGCGACATGGGCGACAGCCTGCCCGGGCTGCAGGCACGGCTGATGAGCCAGGCGCTGCGCAAACTCACCGCCACCATCAACAAGACCAACACCATGGTCATCTTCATCAACCAGATCCGCATGAAGATCGGCGTGATGTTCGGCAACCCCG
>CALBTN010000329.1 GCA_937967345.1 uncultured Rubrivivax sp.
ACCTTGCCCGGCATGATCGAGCTGCCGGGCTCGTTGGCCGGCAGCCGCAGTTCACCCAACCCGGCGCGCGGGCCGCTGCCCATCAGCCGGATGTCGTTGCCGATCTTGGTCAGCGCCACCGCCAGCATGCGCAGCGCGGCATGCAGGCCGACCAGCGCCTCGTGGCCGGCCATCGCCGCGAACAGGTTGTCGGCGACGGCGAACGGCGCTTGCAGCCGCTGCGCCAGGCGCGCGGCGACGCGGGCGCCGAACTCGCGGTGCGTGTTCAGCCCGGTGCCCACCGCGGTGCCGCCGATGGCCAGCGCGTGAACTGCCGGCAGCGCGGCGCGCAGCGCGGCCTCGGCCAGCGCCAGCTGGGCGTCGTAGCCGCCGAACTCCTGCCCCAGCGTCACCGGCGTGGCGTCCTGCATGTGGGTGCGGCCGATCTTCAGCGTTGCCGCGAACGCGGCCGCCTTGGCCTGCAGCGCGGCGCGCAACCGCGCCAGCGCCTGCAGCAGCAAGCGTGCCTGCAGCACCGTGGCCAGGTGCATGGCGGTGGGGAAGACGTCGTTCGACGACTGGCCGAGGTTGACGTGGTCGTTCGGGTGCACCCGCGGCGCCTCGCCGCCCGCGGGCAGCGCCGCTTGCGCCAGCGCCTGCGTGGCCAGGTGCGCGACCACCTCGTTGACGTTCATGTTGCTTTGCGTGCCCGAGCCGGTCTGCCACACCGACAGCGGGAACTGCGCGTCGAACTCGCCCGCGGCGACGCGCCCCGCGGCTGCGGCGATGGCCTGCGCGCGCGCCGCATCGAGCAAGCCGAGCTCGGCGTTGACCTCGGCCGCGGCGCGCTTGACCTCGGCCAGCGCATGCACCACGGCCAGCGGCATGCGCTGCGCACCGATGGCAAAGAAGCGCCGGCTGCGCTCGGTCTGCGCGCCCCACAGCGCATCGGCCGGCACTTCGATGGTGCCGAAGCTGTCGTGCTCGGTGCGGGTGGGCTGGTTCATCGCTGGCGCCCCATGGTCGGCGAACGGGCCGAAGGTGTCGTTCAGCCCGATCCTAGCCACATGAGGCCGTCAGGGTCACTTACGGCCGCGCCGTGCCTGGCCGCGCGGCCGTGGCCCTACTTGCGCGCCGCGATCGACTTCTCGGCCGCGTCGACCAGGCCTGCGCCGACGGTGGCCTTCCACTTGTCGTACACCGGGCGGGTGGCCTTGACGAACTCGGCGCGTTCGGCGGGGCTGAGCGCGGTCACCGTCACGCCCATGCCGGCGATCTCCTTGAGCATCGGCTTGCCCTCTTCCACCAGCCCCTTGCGCGCCAGCGCGACTTCCTGCTTTCCGGCTTCGACGGCGGCCGCGCGCACGATGTCCTGGTCGGCTTTGGTCCAGCTGTTCCAGATGTCCTTGTTGACGACGAAGATCAACGGGTCGGCGACGTAGCCCCAGGTGGTGACGAACTTCTGCCCCACCGTATGCATCTTCAGGATCGTGAACAGGAACAGCGGGTTCTCCTGACCGTCGACCGCGCCGCTGGACAGCGCCGGCTGCGCGTCGGCCCAGCTCATCTGCGTCGGGTTGGCGCCCAGCGCGGTGAAGGTGTCGGAGAAGATCGGCGAGCCGACGACGCGGATCTTCATGCCCTTCAGGTCGGCCGGTGCCTTGATCGGGTGCTTGGAGTTGGTCAGCTCGCGAAAGCCGTTCTCGCCCCAGGCCAGCGGCACCACGCCTTGCTTTTCCAGCGTGGCGAAGATCTGCTTGCCGACTTCGCCGTGCGTCAGCGCGTCGATCGCGGCGTAGTCGGGCATCAGGAACGGCATCGAGAACAGGTTCAGCTGCTTGACCTGCGGCGACCAGTTGATGGTCGAGCCGATCGCCATGTCGGCCACGCCCTGGCGCAGCGCGCTGAATTCGCGCGTCTGGTCGCCCTGGATCAGCGACACGCCGGGGTACAGCTTCATGTTGATGCGCCCGTTGGTGCGCTCGCGCACCAGGTCCGACCAGATCTTGCCGGCCATGCCCCAGGGCGTGGGCGGGCCCAGCACCAGCGACATGCGGTATTCGGCCTTGTAGTTCTGCGCCTGCGCGCTTCCAGCGAGGCTGCCCAGCGCCACGGCGGCTGCGGCGGCGGCCACGAGGGTGCGGCGAATCTTCATGCGGGTCTCCTTGGTCAAGGTCGGGTTGGGGAAAACGGGGAATCAGTAACCCAGCTGGTGCGGCAGCCACAGCGCCAGCGGCGGCCAGGCGATCACCGCCACCATCACCAGAAACATCGCCAGCAGCATCCAGCCGACCCAGCGCACGGTCGCTTCCATGCGCACGCCGGCGATGCGGCACGACACCATCAGGTTCACCGCCAGCGGCGGCGTGAATTGGCCCAGCGCCACCTTCAGCGTCAGGATCACGCCGAACCACACCGGGTCCCAGCGGTAGTGCTCGACGATCGGCCACAGCAGCGGCACGAAGATCAGGAAGATCGACACGCCGTCGAGAAACATGCCCACCGTGACCATCAACAAGATCAGCAGCGCCAGCACGCCGTACTCGCCCAGGCCCGAGTGCACGATGGCGTCGGCCACCGGGTCGATCACACCCAGCGTGGACAGCGAGAACGCGAAGATGCCGGCCAGCGCCACCACCAGCAGGATCACCGCCGACAGCTCGCCCGATTCGCGCAGGATCACGAACAGGTCGCGCAGCTTGATGGTGCGGTGCACCGCCATGCCGACGAACAGGCCGTAGAACACCGCCACCACCGCCGCTTCGGTGGGCGTGAACCAGCCGGCGCGCATGCCGCCCAGGATCAGCACCGGCGCGAACAGACCCCAGCTGGCATCGCGCAGGCTGGCCCAGAACGGCGGGCGCGGCAAGCTGGCCTCGAGCGCGCCCATGCGGTGCCTGCGCGCCAGCCACACCGCCGGCACGATCAGCGCCAGCCCGGCGAGCACGCCGGGCACCATGCCGGCGGCGAACAGCGCCGGCACCGACGCGCCGGGTACCAGCACCGAATAGATGATGAAGGCCACCGACGGCGGGATCAGGATGTCGGTGGCGGCCGCGGCGCCGACCACACTGGCCGAGTACGCCGCCGGGTAGCCGGCGCGCGACATCGCCGCGATCATCACCCCGCCCACGGCGGCAGCGTTGGCCGGCCCCGAGCCCGAGATGCCGCCGAGGAACATCGCCACCGCGATCGCCACCAGCGGCAGCATGCCGGGGCCGCGGCCGACGATGGCGACCGCGAAGTTGACCAGCCGCAGCGCCACGCCCGAGCGGTCGAAGATCGAGCCCACCAGCACGAACATCGGCACCGCCAGCAGCGGGTACTTGCCGAGACCCGCATAGAAGTTCTGCGGCACCGCCAGCAGGCCGAACCACTGCGTGTCGGCGTTGGCCAGCGCGATCGCCGCCGCGCCGGCCAGGCCGAGCGCGGCGCCGATCGGCACGCCCAGCAGCATCAGCGCCAGGAAGCCGACGAACAGCAGCGTCGGGATCATGGCGCGCGGCCGCGGCGCAGGTACAACCCGAGCGCGCGGCCGGCGATCGCCACCGACATCACCGGCAGCCAGATCGTGTACCACCACATCGGCACGCCGATGCCGGGCGAGGTCTCCTCGTACTGGACCTGGTCCCACACGATGCGCGAGCTCAAGCCCGCCATCAGCGCGAACAGCACGAACACCATCAACGCACCGAAACGCGCCAGCGCGCGCTGCCGCGCCGGCGGGCCGCTGTCGGCGAAGAACTCGATGCGGATCTGCCGGTTGCGCGCCACCGAAGCCGAGCCGGCGACCAGCGCCAGCACGATCATCAGGAACACCGAGAATTCCTCGGTCCAGGCGAAGGACTGGTCGGTCAGGTAGCGCACCACGACGTTGGCGAAGGTGATCAGCGCCAACAGCGCCATCACGATCACCGTGAGCCAATCCTCGATCGCCAGCGGCACGCGAGTCGGCTCGTCGGGTTCGTCGGGGTCGGGCGGCAGTTCGGAAGCAGTGCTCATGCGCTGGCCTGCGGGTTCAATCGAGCAGCCGCCGCGCGGCCGCGGCGACGGCGTCGGCACCGATGCGCGACTGCGCCTCGAGCACCGCCGCATAACCCACCGGGATGCGCGGCGCACCCAGACGGCGCACGCGGCAGCCGGTGGCCTCGGCCGCGCTGGCGGCGATCTCGGCGCCGAAGCCGGCCACCTGCACCGCCTCGTGCACCACCAGCAGCCGGCCGGTCTTCGCACATGAAGCCAACACCGCGTCGCGGTCCCACGGCCACAGACTTCGCAGGTCGATCAGCTCGGCCTCGATGCCCTGCAGCGCGAGCTGCTCGCAGGCCTGGGCGCAGACCTGCACCTGCCGGCTCCAGCTAACCAGCGTCAGGTGGCGGCCCGCGCGCAGCGTCGCGGCGCGGCCGATCTCGACGCGCAGCGACGCATCGACCGCGCCGCGCTCGCCCCACAGCGTCTTGTGTTCGAGGTAGACCACCGGGTCGCCGCAGTCCAGCGCGGCGCGCAGCAACGCATGGTTGTCCTGCGGTGTGGCCGGGCACAGCACCACCAGCCCCGGCAGGTGGGCGAACCAGGCCTCGAGCGACTGCGAATGCTGCGCCGCCGATGCGTCCCAGATGCCGATCGGCATGCGCACCACCAGCGGCACGCGGCCCTGGCCGCCGAACATGAAGCGATTCTTCGCCGCCTGGTTGACCAGCTCGTCCATCGCGCACAGCGCGAAGTCGACCACGCGCATCTCGACCACCGGGCGCAGCCCGGCCAGCGCCATGCCGACCCCGGCGCCGAGGATCGCGGCTTCGCTGATCGGCGTGTCGACCACACGCTCGCTGCCGAAGCGCTGCTGCAGCCCCTTGTACTGGCCGAAGATGCCGCCGCGGCCGACGTCCTCGCCCAGCACCACCACGCGCTCGTCGGCAGCCATCGCATCGGCCAGCGCGTGCGTGCCGGCCTCGGCATAACTCATCGACGGGCTCAGGACCATGTCAAGACCATATGCCGGCCCCGGTGTCCTGTACGTCGCTGTAGGCGGCAGCCGCATCGGGCCAGGGCGCGGCCTCGGCAGCGGCGAGCGCGGCCTGAACCTCGGCCTGCGCCTGTTGT
>CALBTN010000330.1 GCA_937967345.1 uncultured Rubrivivax sp.
TCTCGGCCATGCGGCGGTCGAGGTGGATCTCGCAGTTGCCGGTGCCCTTGAACTCTTCGTAGATGACCTCGTCCATGCGGCTGCCGGTGTCGATCAGCGCGGTGCCGATGATGGTCAGGCTGCCGCCTTCTTCGATGTTGCGCGCCGCGCCGAAGAAGCGCTTGGGACGCTGCAGCGCGTTGGCGTCGACGCCGCCGGTCAGCACCTTGCCCGACGACGGCAGCACGTTGTTGTAGGCGCGTGCCAGCCGCGTGATCGAATCCAGCAGGATGACCACGTCCTTCTTCATCTCGACCAGCCGCTTGGCGCGCTCGATCACCATCTCGGCCACCTGCACGTGGCGTGCCGCGGGCTCGTCGAAGGTCGAGCTGATGACCTCGCCGCGCACCGTGCGCTGCATCTCGGTCACTTCCTCGGGCCGCTCGTCGACCAGCAGCACCATCAGGTGCACGTCGGGGTAGTTGGCGACGATGGCGTGCGCGAAGTGCTGCATCATCACCGTCTTGCCGCTCTTGGGCTGGCTCACCAGCAGCGCGCGCTGGCCTTTGCCGATCGGCGCGATCAGGTCGATGATGCGGCTGGTGATGTTCTCCTCGCCCTTGATGTTGTCGCGTTCGAGCTTGAAGTGCTCCTTGGGGAACAAGGGCGTCAAGTTCTCGAACATGATCTTGTGCTTGCTCTCCTCCGGCGTGACGCCGTTGACGCGGTCGACCTTGACCAGCGCGAAGTAGCGTTCGCCGTCCTTGGGCACGCGCACCTCGCCTTCGATCATGTCGCCGGTGTGCAGGTTGAAGCGGCGGATCTGGCTGGGCGACAGGTAGATGTCGTCGGTGCTCGCCATGTAGCTGGTGTCGGGCGAGCGCAGGAAGCCGAAGCCGTCGGGCAGCACTTCGAGCACGCCGTCGCCGAAGACCTGCTCGCCGCCCTTGGCGCGCTTTTTCATGATCGCGAACATCAGCTCCTGCTTGCGCATGCGGCTGACGTTCTCGATCTCGAGTGACTCGCCCATGGCGATCAGCTTCGAGACGTGCAGGGCCTTCAGTTCGGAAAGATGCATGGGGTGGATTTCCCGGCAACACGGGGCGCTGCCTGCCAAAGGCAGCGCGGGTCATTCGGCTTGGTGCGCTGCTGCGCGGCCTTGCGGCGACGCCCTTCGTCAGTCGGGCAGCCGGCTTGGTGAGCGCAGGAGGTTCGGGCCGAATCCACGAGCCGACCCGGCGTCGGACCGCTTTCGCGGCGGGGGATCAGGGCGTGGTGGCGATTCAACCAGACGCTGCAGCTGCGGTCCGCAGCCTACGCAACGTTCAGTGCCGGCGATTATAGATGCCCGTCGATGAACGCCGTCAACTGCGCCTTCGTCAACGCACCGACCTTGGTCGCGGCGAGTTCGCCGCCCTTGAACAGCATCAGCGTCGGAATGCCGCGAATGCCGAACTTCGCCGGAACGTCGCGGTTCTCGTCGACATTCATCTTGGCCACCAGCAGCCGGCCGTCGTAGGCCTTCGACACCTCGTCGAGGATCGGGGCGATCATCTTGCACGGCCCGCACCATTCGGCCCAGTAGTCCACCAGCACCGGCTGGTTCGACTTCAGCACGTCGCTGTCGAAGGACGAATCGGACACATGCTTGATCAGTGCACTGCTCATGAAAAGTCACCTCCGGCGCCCGCGACGGCCAGGCTCGCATCGTTTGCGGCAATTCTGACACAACGCATACCGGCCAGATCGCGCAGCAGTGCAAGCGGCACGGCCGCAGCGATCAAGGCGCGGTTCGCGGCGCAGTTCGCGGCACCGCTCGCGGCGCATCGGCGTTTCAATCGCGACAGTCTTCGCCATGCCGCCGTGAACCCGCTCGCGACCGCACCGTCTCCTGCCGCTCGGGCGATGCCGGCGCGGCGTCTCGGTGTGTTCGAGCTGCAGGCCTTGCTTGGCAAGAGCCGGCACGCGATGGCGTGGCGGGTGCGCGATCTGCGGCCGCAGGCCGCCCAGGCCGCGCCGCAGCTGCTGTTGTTGCCGCGTGAACAGCCGCGCGATGCCGTCGCCATGCGGCGCTGGCACGAGGCGGTGCGCCGGGTGGCGCGGCTCGCGCATCCGAATCTGGCGCTGCCGCGCGAGATCGCGAGCTGCGAGCACTGGCCCTATGTGCTGTACGACCTGGGCGCGGCCCAGACGCTGGCTGAGCGGCTGCGCGGCCCGGCGCTGTCGGCGCACGAGGCCGCAACGCTGTGTGCGCAGGCCTTGCGCGGTCTGGCCTTCGCCCACGATGGCGGTGTCGTTCATGGCGACCTGCAGCCGTTCATGCTGCTTTGCTCAGACCATCAGCCGCTTCGCATCGTCGGTCTGGGGTTGGCCGCGCACTCCGGCGAGCCAGGCGACACGGTGCTTACCACGATCGACGCGTTGCAGCTTGCTGCGCTGCGCGAGGCGGCGCAGCGCGACACCCTGAGCGTGGGACTGTTGCTGCACTGGATGCTCGGCGGGCAGGCCCCCTTGGACGAGCCCGACATCGCCGTGCAGATCGATCGCCTTGCCCCTGCGGGGCGCGAGATCGTCAGGTTGCCGTGGAGCACGGCGTTGCCGGTGCCGCAGGCGCTGCGCGCCATCGCCAATCGTGCCAGCGATCGACAACCTCGCCAGCGCTATCGCAGCGCGCGTGGCATGGAACGCGCGCTGGACGGCTGGCTGCGCAGCGAGGGCGCCGCCGGCGGCGGGCCGGTCGCGCTGTTGATGGATCGCCTGCACGCAGCGGGCACGCTGCCGAGCCTGCCCGACATCGAAGCGCGAGCGGCACGGCTGGCCGCGACCGACCACGAGCGCACCACCGAGCTGGCGCAGCTGGTGTTGCAGGATCTGGCGCTGAGCCTGGAACTGCTGCGCAGCGCGAACCGCGCGTTGCAACACGCCGCGCTGTCGGCGGGCAACGCGCCGGTGCTCACCGTGCGCCGGGCGATCGCGATGCTGGGCATCGCCGGGGTGCGTCGCGCCACGCTCGCACTGCGTCCATGGCCTGGGCCGCTGGGCGCTGAGGCAGCGTCGTCGCTGCGCGCGTTGTTCGACCAGACGCGGCAGGCCGCCGGCGTGGCCCTGGCCTTGCGCCCGCCCGGCTTCGATGCCGAGGTGGTGCAGCTGGTGACGCTGCTGCAGAACCTGGGACGGTTGTTGAGCGCCTACCACTTTCCCGCTGAATGGCGGCAGATCCAGCGCCTGGTTCAGCTCGAGCCGGCAACGGCCGACGGCGCGGCGCAGCAATCCGGCATGACCGAGCAGGTTGCTTCGTGCGCGGTGCTCGGCGTCGAACTCGAAGGCATCGCGGTCGCGGTGCTGCGGCACTGGGGGCTGGACGATGCGGTGCTGCACCTGGTGCGCCGCATGCCGCTGGCCACGCCGCCGCGCACCATCGACAACGACGATGACATGCTGCGCGCGGTGGCGAGCTGCGCCCATGAGGCGGTCGACGCGCTGGGCTTGCCGGCGCAGGCGCAAGACGGCGCACTGAAGCGCGTCACCCAGCGCTACGGGCGCGCGCTCGGCGTGCGGCTGGAGGATCTGAAATCAGCGTTGCATGAGGCCGTGCCTGGCAAGTCCGATGCAGCGCTTCCGATCGGCCAAGCCGCCGATGCACGATAGCGCGCGCTGTGAAGCCAGCGTGCGCACAAGCGCGCCGTTGTGGCGCCGGTCAGGGGCCGGACAAGGCGCGGCATATCACCGGGCACGAGCTGCGTGCTCAGGCATGTTGCATGCTCAGGCAGGGTGACGAGCCTGACCCCGGCACTGGTCACAACGGTTAGGGCTGCTTCGTTCCCGACCTGACCCGGTTGGCCGCGCTTCCATGCGAGGAGGCCCGTCGCGGGCCATTGTAGGTGAGGCCCGCCGGCCGGCCTTCAGCGCAGCTGCAGATCGTCCGCCGCGTAGCGCAAGCCCAGCGGCTCGATCAGCAGCTCCTTGTCGCCGGCCTCGACCACCCCGGCCAGCGTGGCGGGCACTCCCTGCGCGGTCGCGACCTCGATCGTGCGTGCCGCCTGCGCGGCCGGCACGAACACGGCAAAGCCGGCGCCCATGTTGAGCGTGCCATAGGCCTCGTCAGCGTCCATCTGCGCGTGCTGCTGGATGAAGCTCAGCACCGGGGGCACCGGCGGTAGCGTGTGCACGCGATAGCGCAGCGTCTTGGGATGGCGCAGCAACTTGCGCCAGCCGTGGCCGGTGATGTTTGCCGCGTAGTGCGGCGTGATCCCGGCGCGATAGAGCGCCTCGGTCACCGGCGAATACAGCGGTGTCGGGGTAAGCAGCGCATCGCCGTAGCTCAGGCCCGGCTGCACCGGCGTCAGATAGCCCTGCGGCAGCCGCTCGGCCAGCTTGCGTGCCAGGCTCAGCCCGTTGGCATGAATGCCGCTGGCAGCCAGCAGCACGATCGCATCGCCGGCGCCGAGCTTGTCGCCCAGCGTCAGCCGCGACTTCGGGTTGACCCAGCCGGTGCACGAGGCCGCCAGATCGATGCGTCCGGGCTCGACGATGCCGGCCAGCGCCGGCGTCTCGCCGCCGCCCCAGGCGACCTTGCAATGTTCGCAGGCGCGCTTCCAGCCGTCGACCAGCGCGCGCGCGCGTTGCGCATCGTCGAACCACTGCGAGCCGCCGGCGGCCCAGTACGCCTGCACCACCAGCGGCGTGGCGCCCACGGTGATCAGGTCGTTGATCGCCATCGCGATCGTGTCCTGCGCGATCAACCCGTAGGCGCTGCGCCCGCTCAGCTCGGCCATCGCGTCGGCCACCAGCGCCTTGGAGCCCAGGCATTCGACGATCGAGGCCAGGTAGAACGGGCCGACATCGACCACGTATGCCGACTCGCCTCGCGAGGCGGGCACCTCGGCGCAGCCGTGCCGCGCAAGCTGCGACGCCGTGGCCGCGGCAGCGTGCTGCGCCGCGACCTTCAGCGGGTCGATGCGCGCATAGTCGACGCCCGACTGGGTGTAGTTCAAGGGCGAGTTCATGCCCGAGCATTATCCGCGCGCGCTGCGGTGCGGCCGGGGGGCCCTCGTAGAATCGAGCCCATGTCGTATGTCGTGCTCGCCCGCAAGTACCGACCCCGCAGTTTCGGTCAGATGGTGGGTCAGGAGCACGTCGTGCGCGCGCTGAGCAACGCGCTGCAACAGCAACGCCTGCACCATGCCTACCTGTTTACCGGCACGCGCGGCATCGGCAAGACGACGATCTCGCGCATCCTCGCCAAGAGCCTGAACTGCATCGGCCCGGACGGCAGCGGCGGCATCACCGCCACGCCGTGCGGCGTGTGCAGTGCCTGCGTCGAGATCGACGAAGACCGCTATATCGACTACATCGAGCTCGACGCCGCGTCCAACCGCGGCATCGACGAGGCGCGCGACCTGCTGGAGCGCGCAGCGTACAAGCCCGGCGTCGGGCGCTTCAAGGTCTTCATGATCGACGAAGCGCACCAGCTCACCAAGGACGCCTTCAATGCGCTGCTGAAGACGCTGGAGGAGC
>CALBTN010000331.1 GCA_937967345.1 uncultured Rubrivivax sp.
GGCCTGAACTTCGGCCTGCGCCTGTTGTTCGATCGCCTCCAGCTCGGCAGCGTCGGCGCCCGGCAGTGCCAGCAGCGCGGCGCGCGCACGGGCGATCGGGTCGGTGTGCAGCGCCGCGGCCAGTTCGGCCGGTTCTCGGTATGCCGCCGCGTCCACCGACACATGGCCCTTGATGCGGTAGGTCAGCGCATGCAGCAGCCGCGGCCCGCCGCCGCCGCGCACTTCGGCCACCAGCCGCGCGGCGGCCTCGGACACCGCGAACACGTCGTTGCCGTCGAGCTGCAGCGCGGCGATGTCCAGGGCTTGCGCTCGCGCCGCGGCACCGGCACCGGCGGTCATCGCGCCGCTGGCGGTGGTGGCACTCCAGCGGTTGTCCTCGCACACCAGCAGCAGCGGCAACTCGTGGATGCGCGCCCAGTTCAGCGCTTCCAGAAAAGGCCCGCGGTTGATCGCGCCATCGCCGAAGAAGCACGCGGTGATGGCGTCGCGCCGCTGCAGCTTTTGCGCGTGGGCGGCGCCGACGGCGATGTTCAGCCCGGCCGCGACCACGCCGTTGGCGCCGAGCATGCCGACCGAAAAATCGGCGATGTGCATCGAGCCGCCCTTGCCGCCGTTGCTGCCCGTGGCCTTGCCGAACAGCTCGGCCATCATGCGGCCCATGTCCGCGCCCTTGGCCAATGTGTGGCCGTGGCCGCGGTGGGTGGAGGTGAGGTAGTCGTCGCGCCGCAGCTGCGCGCACACGCCGGCGGCGACGGCCTCTTGCCCGGTGGACAGGTGCAGCGGCCCGCGCACCTTGGCGCTGCTGCCAAGCGCGCTGCCGAAGGCGCTGACGCCGCCTTGACTCGCCGCCTCCGCCGCGTTCTCGAATGCGCGGATGCGCAGCATGCTGCGGTATAGCGTCGCGCCGTGCCGCGCTGCGTGGCTCAATCCGGTTCCCGAGCTGTGGCTGATTTGGCGCGGGATTCTATAGAGCGCCCGCCGCCGGCCACGCCGGCGCGCGCTGCGCCGGCCCACGCGGAATCACGCAGCGACGGCCTGGCGCTCGAGCTCGACCTTCAGCCCATCGGGCAGCTTCAACTGGCGCGCCAGCTCGTCGAGGTAGGCACGCTCCATGAAGCTGGTTTCGTCGGCCACCAGCAGGCTGGCCAGGTACATCTCGGAGGCCATCTCGGGCGAGGTGGCGGCGCGCGCGACGTCAGCCGGGTCCAGCGGGCTGCGCAGCTCTTCTTCCAGCCAGCGCCGGGTCTCGGCGTCGGCCTGCAGGCGGTTCAGCTCGGCCTCGACCAGGCCGCGCTCACGATCGTCGAGGTGCCCGTCGGCCTTGGCCGCGGCAATCATCGACTTGAGCATCGCGCGGCTGTGCAGCTCGACTTCGGGTGCGGGCAACAGGTTCACGGTTTGTAGCGGCGGCGCCGATTGCGATCCTGGTTGCGTCGGCTGGCTCGGCTGGCCCTGCTGACCTTGCCACTGGCCGTAAGCCTTGTAGGCCAGCGCACCGAGTGCAGCGATGCTGCCCATCTTCAGCGCCTTGCCGCCGAGCTTGCGCCCGCCCTTGCTGCCCAGCAGCAGGCCCAGCGCACCGCCAGCCAGCGCGCCGGCGCCGATCTGGTCCCACTGCGCCGCGCCGCTGCGCTGCGGCGCGGCACCCTGCGGCTGGGATTGGGACTGGGACGGGGGTTGGGGTTTGCCTTGCAGCGCCGCCATGCCCGAGTTGAGCAGTTGTTCGAGCATGCCTTGTGCGTTCATCGTGGTTTCCTTGGTCGGTGGATGGATTGGTCGATGGCGAAGTGCCCCGCGCATGGACCCGCGGCGACGCCGCAGGTTCCAGGCCCCGGCGCGAAGGCTACAGTGAACGGCCCCACCGCCGCCCCACCGCCGCTGCAAACCATGTCCGCCTTCCCGCAACGCATCGTCTGCCTGACCGAAGAACCCACCGAGGTGCTGTACGCGCTGGGCGAGCAGGCACGCATCGTCGGCATTTCGGGCTTCACCGTGCGCCCGCCGCAGGCGCGGCACGACAAGCCGCGCGTGTCGGCCTTCACCAGCGCCAAGATCGATCGCATCCTGGCGCTGCAGCCCGATCTGGCGATCGGCTTTTCCGACATGCAGGCCGACATCGCGCAGGCGCTGGTCAAGGCCGGCGTCGAGGTCTGGATCAGCAACCACCGCTCGGTCGAGGGCATCCTGGGCTACGTGCAGCGCCTGGGTGCGCTGGTCGGCGCGCCTGTCCAGGCCGAGGCCTACGCGGCGCGGCTGCGCGCCCAGCTGCAGGCGGTGCGCGAGGCCGCGGCGCGGCTGCCCAGGCGGCCGCGCGTGTACTTCGAGGAGTGGGACCAGCCGCAGATCAGCGCGATCCGCTGGGTCAGCGAGCTGCTGGCCATCGCCGGCGGCGACGACATCTTCCCCGAGCGCGCCGCGGCCAGCCTGGCGCGCGAGCGCATCGTCGCCGACCCGCTGGAGGTGGTGCGCGCCGCGCCCGACATCGTCATCGGCTCGTGGTGCGGCAAGAAGTTCCGCCCCGGGCAGGTGGCGGCGCGGCCGGGCTGGAGCGCGGTGCCCGCAGTGCGCACCGGCGAACTGCACGAGATCAAGTCGCCGCTGATCCTGCAGCCCGGCCCGGCCGCGCTGACCGACGGGCTGGATGCGCTGCACGCGATCGTCGCGCGCTGGGCAGCGGCGCGAAGCTAGACCAGCAGCGCGACGATGAACACGCCGACCATGGTGAAGGCGATCACCACCTTCGACGCCATGCCGGCCATGATGCCCAGCCAGGTGGCCACGCCGACGTGCAGCGCGCGCGCGTGGTCGCGCCGCGCCAGCCATTCGCCGATGGCCGCGCCCACCAGCGGCATGAACAGCACGCCGAGCAGTCCCGTCAACAGGCCGGCCACCGTGCCCAGCGCGGCGCCAACCAGCGCCTGGCGGCTGGCGCCGGCCTTCTTCGCGCCGAGCAACGCGGCCGCGTAGTCCAGCACCCAGGCGAGCACCGCCAGCACGACCACCACCGCCAGCACGCCCCAGCCGACGCGGGCGAAATCGTCGACCCACGCCCCCAGCACGATCCCGGCCAGCACGAACAAGGTGCCGGGCAGCGCCGGCAGCACGGTGCCGGCCACGCCAACCACGATCAGCAGCACGCTGAGCGTCCAAAGCAGCAGGTTCAGGGTCATGCGGGTTCCTTGCCCTCGCGGCCGGTGCGGCGCGCGCGGCGACAATCATCGTGCAATGCAATGGACCGCCCTGCGCGCCGCGATCGTCTCGAGCAAGCCTGCGGCCCTCGCGCTGCGCACGCTGCGCGGGTTTCGCGCGCACCAGGGCATGCTGCTGGCCGGCGCGGTGGCCTACTACGCGCTGCTGTCGATCGTGCCGCTGCTGATCCTGAGCGTGATCGCGCTGTCGCACTTCGTGCCGCAAGACGAGTTGCTCGCCACCCTCGGGCGCTACCTGGAATGGCTGATGCCGGGGCAGTCGGGCGCGATCGTCGGCGAGCTGCGCAGCTTCATGGCGCACCGCGAGGTGATCGGCTGGTTCTTGCTCGGCAGCATGCTGTTCTTCAGCTCGCTGGCCTTCAGCGTGCTCGAAAACGCGATGGCGGTGATCTTCCACCACCGCGTGGCAAGGCACCGCCGCCACTTCCTGGTCTCGGCACTGCTGCCGTATGCGTGCATCCTGTGCCTGGGCATCGGCTTGCTGCTGGTGACGCTGGTGGCCGGCAGCCTGCAGGCGATGGGCGAACGCGAGGTCGACTTCCTCGGCCGCAGCTGGTCGCTCGATGGCCCGTCGGGCGTGCTGCTGTACCTGATCGGCCTGGGCGGCGAGGTGCTGCTGATCGCGTCGATCTACATCGTGATGCCGGTGGGCCGGCTGTCGTGGCGCCATGTGCTGATCGGCGCGGCGACGGCAGGCGCGCTGTGGGAGCTGTCGCGCCATGCGCTGCTGTGGTACTTCGATACCTTGTCGCAGATCAGCACGGTGTACGGCTCGCTGACCACCGCGATCGCGGTGCTGCTGAGCCTGGAGGTGGCGGCCGCGCTGCTGTTGCTGGGTGCGCAGCTGATCGCCGAATACGAACGCCTCGGCCGCGGCGCACCAGTGGCCGCGCCGGCGCAACCGCAGACCGGTGGCGGCGGCTGAACGGCGCGCTCAGCGCGGCGCGAACAGCCCCGACTGCTTCGCCGCTTCCACCAGCTGCGAGGCCAGCAGTGCGAGCTGGCGGTTGACGTCGGACGACGGCGCCGCGCTGGCGCGCGCGCTCCACATCAACTTGCCGCTGGCCACGTCGGTCAGGCCCGCGCTGGCGCCAAAGCCGGTCTCGGCCGGACCGCCGCCGCCGACCGCTGGCAGCAGGCCCGCGGGCTCCGCCCACCCACGTCCGAGCGCGACCACGACGGCCGCGCGCTCCCCGAGTCCCGCGGACGACTCGGTCA
>CALBTN010000332.1 GCA_937967345.1 uncultured Rubrivivax sp.
CCTCGGGCTCACCCGCAGGGTGAAGCCCTATCGAGGTGAGGTCACGGATTCAGGGATCACCCTGCGGGTGAGTTGAGACGGGGTATCCGTCTCGATACTGCATTACGCGCAGCAGCCCATGCGCCAATTGATCGTCAAGCAACTCGACTACGACCTCACCCCGGTGGCCGGCCTGGCCTTGGTGGGTCACTACCTCGGGGCCCTGCGCCCTGTGCTCGCCCGGCTCGACGCGGCGCTGCCCGTCAAGAGCGGCGTGGCCAACAGCGACATCGTGCGCAGCTACGTCGGGCTGCTCGTGCAAGGCAAGAGCGACTTCGACGCGATCGAGAACCTGCGCGGCGACGCCTTCTACAAGCAGGCGCTGGGCATTGCCCTGCTGCCGTCGAGCCCGACGCTGCGCCAGCGCATGGATGCGCGCGCAGTGGAGCTGTTCGACTTCGTGCCGCCGATGATCGAGTCGCTGTTGGCGGGCCGGGGCCCGGACTACGGCGTGCTGCCGTGTGGCTGGCTGCCTGTGGATGTCGATACGTTTGCGATGGACAACGGCGGCACCGCCAAGGAAGGCGTGGGCCGCACCTATGCCGGCGTGGACGGCTACTGCCCGCTGGCGGCCTATCTGGGATCGCACGGGTTTTGTCTGGAGCTGGCGCTGCGCCCGGGGGTGCAGCACTCTGCCAGCGAGACCGACTTCAACCTGGAGCGCGTCATCCCGATGGCCCAGCGCCTGAGCGGCGCGGGTGCGAAGGCGCCGATCCTGGCGCGGCTGGACTCGGGGTTCGACTCCGCGCGGCTGATGCGCGGCATCGAGTCGTGCAACGTCTCGGGACTGCCGCAGGTGGACTGGCTCATCAAGTGGAACCCGCGCAGTACCGATGTGGCCGCGCTGGCTGCGCGGCTCGATGCCGATGCCGCCACGCGCTGGGAGCGCCCGCGCGCGGGCAAGCGCGTGAGCGTGTGGGAGCAAGCTGTCATCGTCGAAGGCGTCGAGCGACCGCTGCGCCGCGTACTGCGCCTGATCGAGCGGCGCATCGACAAGCACGGCCAGGCGCTGATCGTGCCCGAGTTGACGCTCGAAGGCTGGACGACGAGCCTGCCGGCGAAGTTCAGCGCCCAGGAGATCATCGCGCTGTACGCCGATCACGGCACGCACGAGCAGTTCCACTCCGAGTTCAAGACCGACCTCGATCTGACGCGGCTGCCCTCGGGCAAGTTCGACACCAACTACCTCGTGTGCCAGCTCGCCGCGCTGGTGATGAACATCCTGCGCCTGATGGGCCAGCGCGCCCTGCTCGGGCCCGACGCACCGGTGCGCCACAGCGCCAAGCGTCGGCGCATCAAGACGGTGATGCAGGAGTTGATCTACCGGGCCGGGCGGCTTATCGAGCATGGCCGCCGGCTGATTCTCGGGCTGGGCGCCAACGACCGCGCGGCCAAGGCCTTCGCGCGGGTGCACGGCGAGTTGTTCGCCGCAACCGCATAGCGCTCGCATCCCCACAGCAGCCACCTCACGGATCCCGAAAATCGCGCCCGGCGCGCGTCGCGGCGTGGGCGCCAGCGCCGACGACGGCGAAACCCGCTGCGTCCAAGCTCACAAGACCCGCCATGCAGGCTGCGGCGCACCGGATTGCCGCGCCGTGTCCATCGGATTGCCGATACTCGCAATCAAAGTGGGCCTCGAAACTCGTCGGTCGGGGTGATGGTCACGGATTCAGGGGTGTAAGACCCACCGACAGTGCGGGCGCGGGCTTTGGCCGAAGCACCCCCGCGATCGCGGGGCGGGAAACCACGCAGTCAGCAGCGCCGCGCGAAGCGGGCGCTCCCATCCGGCCGTGGCGACGCCGGGCACGCGCCCGGCAGCGCATCCGACGCACCCGCCGCTACAGCGCGTGCGTGACCAGGTTGAAGTCGCGGTCTTCGTCGTGACGCTTGATAGCGAAGCCCAGGTTGCGCATCAGCTTGAGCATGCCGCTGTTGTCGGTCAGCACCAGGCCGATGATCTCGGTCAGCCCCTTGTCGCGCGCCACGTCCATGATGCTTTCCATCAGCCGCGCGCCCAGCCCCTTGCCGGCGAAGTCGTCGGCGACCACCAGCGCGAACTCGCAGCTGGTCTGGTCGGGGTTGGTGATGTAGCGCGACACGCCGATGATGCGTTCGGTCTCGGTGATCTCGCCGTCCTGCCCCGAGCGGCGCTGCTTGTGCACCGCCACCAGCGCCATCTCGCGGTCGTAGTCGATCAGCGTGAAGCGCGCCAGCATGTTCGGCGGCAGCTTCTCGATCGACGACACGAAGCGGAAGTAGCGGCTCTCGGGCGACAGCCGCTGCACCAGGTCCTGCAGCATCTGCGCATCGTCGGGGCGAATCGGGCGCACGGTGTAGTCGCCGCCGCCGCGCAGCGGCCAGACCTGCTCGTAGCGCGCCGGGTACGGCAGGATCGCCAGGTGGTTGTAGGGGTTGCCGGCGCCGCCGCGCGCCGGCACGCTGCCGTCGACGACGATGCGCGCGTCCACCGCCACCGCGCCGCGCGCATCGACGATGATCGGGTTGATGTCCATCTCGCGCAGCTGCGGCAGCGCGCACACCATCTCCGACACGCGCAGCAGAATCTGCTCGAGCGCGTCGATCTGCGCCGGCGGCGCGCCGCGCCAGGCCTGCAGTGTTTCGGCCACGCGCGAGCGCTCGATCAGCCGGCGCGCCAGGAAGCGGTTCAGCGGCGGCAGCTCCATCGCGCGGTCGCCGATGAGTTCGATCATCGTGCCGCCGGCACCGAACACGATCACCGGGCCGAAGGGGTCGTCTGTGACGACGCCGATATTGATCTCGCGGCTGTGCCGCGTCGGCGCCATCTTCTGCACCGTCACGCCGTTGATGCGGGCCTCGGGCAGCAGCCGCGCCACGCGTTCGACCATGTCGGTGTAGGCGTCGCGCACCGCCACGCCGGTGCCGAGGTTCAGCACCACGCCCTGCACGTCGGACTTGTGCGCGATGTCGGGCGAGTCGATCTTCAGCGCCACCGGGAAGCCCAGCTGCGTGGCCAGCATCATCGCCTCGTTGGCGCTGCGCGCCAGCACCGTCTGCGTCACCGGGATCAGGAACGACGACAGCAGCGTCTTCGACTCCAGCTCGGTCAGCATCTTGCGCCTTTCGGCCAGCACGCTTTCGATCACCAGCCGCGCGCCTTCGACGTCGGGCTTGTCCAGCGTGGACAGCGAGCTCGGCGTTTGCTGCAGCAGCAGCTGGTTCTGGTAGAAGGTGGCGATGTTGCCGAAGGCCCCCACCGCGGCTTCGGGCGTGCGGAAGTGCGGGATCTGCGCCGCGCTCAGCAGCTGGCGCGCCTGGCCCACCGCGGCGTCGCCCATCCAGCACGCCAAGAGCGGCTTGTGCATGCCGCGCTGGCTCGCGGCCACCGCTTCGGCCACCGCGGCCGCGTCGATGCCGGGCTTGGGCGCGTGGATCGCGAGCACACCGTCGACCTGCGCGTCGGCGTTGGCCGCGGCGATGGCCGCGCCGGCGGCGTCGGCGTCGGCGTCCTCGGACAC
>CALBTN010000333.1 GCA_937967345.1 uncultured Rubrivivax sp.
TTTCCTACAGTGAATCCACCCGATCACTGCCACCAAGGACAGCGCCATGAACCACCCCATCCGCCGCCGCCAAGCCATCGCCCCGCGCCGCGCCCAGGCTGGCGTGACCCTGATCGAGACCACCACCGTCACCGCGGTGCTGGCCGTGCTCACCGGGCTGGCCGCTCCGGCCTTCGACCACAGCATGCAGCGCCAGCATCTGCAAGGCGCGGCCACCCAACTGGAGACCGACATCCACCACGCGCGCATGCTGGCGGTGGCGCGCAATGCGGCGCTGCGCATCAGCTTCGAGTCCGGCGCCGCGGGCAGTTGCTACGTGATCCACACCGGTGCAGCCAACGCCTGCGGCTGCGCCGCCGACGGCAGCGCGCTGTGCAGTGGCGGCGCCCGGGCCGAACGCAGCGTGCACTTCCCGGCCGGCGGCGCTTTGAGCCTGAAGGCGAACTCGCGCTCGGTGCAGTTCGACCCAGCCAGGGGCACCAGCACGCCCACCGCCACCGTGCAGCTGCAAGCCCGAAGCGGTGCGGCCGTCCACCAGGTGATGAACATCATGGGCCGCGTGCGCTCGTGCGTGCCCGCAGCGGCGCCGGCGCTGAGCGGCTACCGGCGCTGCTGAACCCGCCAACGCTTGCGAGCAAGCGACCGGCGGCGCGGCAGCGGCGACAGGCGGCACGCCGGCCGCTGGTGCCGCCACACTGCACCCCTCGATAATTCGTGACATATGCACACCCCCCGTTCGCTGCGCAAGGCGCGGCGCGAACCCCGCGGCATGACGCTGATCGAGCTGATGATCGTGGTCGCCGTCATCGGCATCCTGGCCGCGGTGGCACTGCCGAGCTACCTGGATTCGGTGCGCAAGGGCCGCCGCTCGGAGGCGGTGGCCGCGCTGGCCCAGGTGCAGCAGGCGCAGGAACGCTGGCGCGCCAACCACGCGACCTACACCACTGCACTCGCAGCATCGGCACCCAGCGGGCTGGGGCTGAATGCGACGACGCCCGAAGGGCTGTACAGCCTGAGCATCGACGACGCCGACGCCACCGGCTACACCGCCAGCGCCGCCGCCGTGTCGGGCACCTCGCAGGCCAGCGACACCCACTGCAGCACCATGCGCATGCGCATGAAGGGCGGCAACGTGCAATACGGCGGCGGCACCGGTACGGCCGACCCGCTGACCGACACGCACCGCTGCTGGAGCCGCTGATGAACACGCCGTCCAGCGCTCGCGGCCTGACCATCATCGAGCTGATGATCGTGGTGGCGGTGCTGGGCGTGCTGATCGCGCTGGTGGCGCCATCGATGCGCGGCATGATCTCCACGCAGCGCGTGCGCGGCGTCAATGCCGGGCTCGTCACCGACTTGCAGTTCGCGCGCGGCGAGGCCGCGCGGCGCAACCGCGACGTCAGCGTGGCCGTCCAGGCCTCGTGCTACGTCGTCTACCTCGACGTCGGGCTGCCGGCCACGGCCTGCGACTGCACGCGCACCCCTGGCAGCAACGTGTGCACCAGCCCGCAAGTGGAGATCAAGACGGTGCAACTGCCCGCAGGCGATGGCCTGACGCTCGGCATGATCAGCGGCAACGGCTCGATCGCGATCTTCTCGCGAAGCTCGGGCGCGCTGCTGCCAACCGCGGCCGGCGGGTCGGTACCCAACGCCTTCGAGGTCGAGGTCA
Organism: uncultured Rubrivivax sp.; assembly: GCA_937967345.1. Lineage (GTDB taxonomy): Bacteria > Pseudomonadota > Gammaproteobacteria > Burkholderiales > Burkholderiaceae_C > Rubrivivax. The sequence continues at coordinate 1,670 of CALBTN010000333.1, forward strand.
GCGGCACGCCGCGCGGCAAGCTGCGCACGCGCGTCGCCGCATCGGGGCGGCCCAGTGTGTGCACACCCGACGCCTCGATTTCAGGAGTATCGGCATGCTGACCCCCCGTCCGATCAGCCTGCGCCGACGCCAGCGCGGCTTGTCGATCGTCGAGCTGATGGTCGGCGTGGCGGTGGGCCTGTTCGTCGTCGCCGCGGCGTCGATGCTGGTGGCCACGCAACTCGGCGACAACCGGCGGCTGACGCTGGAAACCCAGGTGCAGCAAGACCTGCGCGCGGCCGGCGACATCATCACGCGCGAGCTGCGCCGCTCAGGCCACTGGGCCAAGGCGCGCGACGGCGTGGGCCAGCCGCTCAACGTCAATGCCTACCGCGCGGTGTCAAAGGACGGTACCCCGCCCACTCCCTTCACCGACGGCGAGGTCTCCACCAGCGTGCTGATCAGCTATTCGCGCAGCGGCAGCGAGGCCGCCGAGAACAACGCGGTCGACTCGGCCGAACAGCTGGGCTTCAGGCTGGTCAATGGCGTGATCCAGACCCGCCTGGGCGATGCCGGCTGGCAGGCGCTGACCGACAGCGATACGCTGAACGTCACCGCCTTCACGCTGACGATGAACGAGCAGCCGGTGCTGCTCGAGTGTCTGAAGCCTTGCTCGGGCGGCGGCAACGCCTGCTGGCCGCGGCTGGTGGTTCGCGACATCACGGTCGACATCACCGGCCAGGCCGCGCACGACAGCAGCGTGCAGCGCAGCCTGCGCAGCAACGTGCGGCTGCGCAACGACCTGGTCGACGCCGGCAGCTGCCCCGTATGAAAACCACTCTTCGCCGCCGCCCCGGTGCCAGCGCGCAGCGCGGCGCCGCCACGTTGATCGTGGTGATGCTGCTGTTCTTCATCGTCTCGCTGGTGGCCGCCTACGCCGCGCGCAACCTGCTGTTCGAGCAGAAGACCTCGACCAACCAGTACCGCGCCACCCAGGCGCTGGAGACCGCCGAAGCCGGGCTGGAGTGGGCGCTGGCGATGCTCAACGGCGGGCGCATCGACGCCGATTGCAACCCGCTGGTGCCGCCGGATGTGTCGAGCAACAGCTTCAGGCAGCGCTACCTGGCGATCGACATCCACGGCAACTACACGCCCCAGCTCATGGGCCCCGGCGGCGAGCGCAGGCAGGCCAGCTGCGTGCAGGCCGGCGCCGGCTGGAACTGCAGCTGCCCGGCCAGCACGCGCCCCGCGCCTACCATCCCGGGCGGCGGCAGCGTCAACCCCGCGTTTCGGGTTTGCTTCGAGG
>CALBTN010000334.1 GCA_937967345.1 uncultured Rubrivivax sp.
GGATGGGGTCGGTGGGGGTCCGGCGGTGCAGCCGCAGCCCCAGCCGCAAGGTCCGGCGAGCCCGCCGCGAAACGCGCCGTCATCGCCGCCACCGGTTGCGCCGCAGCCGCAGCCCCAGGTCAGTGCCGCAACATGTCCCGCCGAGCCCCTGTGGGGGCGAGCCAGGCGGCGCGCTGACACGACCCGCATCGGGCCTGCGTTTCGTCGGCTGCGTGCAATGGCTTTGTGCGTTCGGGCCGTTCGACTCGTTAGCATCGGCGCATGAACAAGACGCTACTCCTCGGGGCATCGCTGTGGTTTGCGGCGCTGCACGTGCCGCCCGCGCTGGCGCAGGTGGCTGCGGCCAAGATGCTGCCGGCGCGCAGCGAGGTCGCCTTCGTCAGCAAGCAGATGGGCGTGCCGGTCGACGGCCACTTCAAGAAGTTCGACGCCCAGATTCAGCTCGATCCGCGCAAACCGGCGTCCGGCAGCATCGCCTTTCAGGTCGACACCGCCAGCGCCACGCTAGGCTCGCCCGAGCCCGATGCGGAGATGCCCAAGCCGCTGTGGTTCAACGTCGCGAAGTTCCCGCAGGCCAGCTTCAAGTCCAGCAGCATCAAGGCCGCTGGCGGCGGCAAGTTCGAGGTCGCGGGTCAGCTGCAGATCAAGGGCAAGTCGCGCGACATCGTGGTGCCGGTGCAGATCGTTCAGGCCGGCGCCGAGTCCACCGCCAGCGGCAGCTTCGTCATCAAGCGGCTGGACTTCGGCATCGGCGAAGGCGAATGGGCCGACACCTCGGTGGTGGCCAACGACGTCACCGTCAAGTTCAAACTGGCGTTGAACGGGCTCGGTCCGCTGTGAGCCTGCTGTGAGCCCGCTTCGTGGCCGGTGCGCGTTTCGCGCTCGCGCCGATGCCGCTGCGGGTACGTGTCAGCGGCTGCGCTGGCGGCCCAGGCGCCGTGCGTTGGCGCTGGCGCGGCGGCGCACCGGCGCGATGCCTTGATTCAGCACGTCCAGTGCCGTCGACTGCCAGGTCGCTGTCCACGGGTTCGACGCCGAGAACGACCGCATCGCCCAACTCGGCCAGGCGCTGACCCAGCCGCCTTGCCACATCGATGCGGCCAGTTGCGCCTGCGCCTTCAGCATCTGCAGCGCCATGGCCTGCCAGGCTTCGCCGAAGGCGGCGAACTTTTCGGCGCCCATCAGCTGAAACTCGCGCTGGTCGCGGGCACTGGGCGGGTTCTTGGCTTGCGCCGCACGGGCAACGCGGTGCGCCACCACCCGCGGTGCGGCAGTGAACAGTTCGGCCGTCTGCTGGCCCAGGCGCAGCGCCTTGCGGCGCGAAGTGGCATTCATCGGGTGTCCTTGGCGGGAGCGCGAGGTCGGGCGACGGCGAAGTGTAGGCGTCCCGTCCGGTGCCAATGCGTGCGGGCTTGTGCCGGCGCGCTGACCGGCGCCCTGCGGTCGCACTTGCGCACCGGCCGCGTTGGCCCAACGGCACGGGCCGCGCCACGCAAAGTCGGCCTAGCATCCGCTGATGGACGCTGCCCCCTTACTGGCCCTGCCCAAGGCGGTGGCCTTCGACCTCGATGGCACGCTGGTCGACAGCGCGCCCGACATCGCCGCTGCGCTCAACAGCGCGCTGCAGGCCTGCGGCCTGGCCCGCGTCGGTCTCGAGCGCGTGCTTGGCTGGATCGGCGACGGCCCGGACGCGCTGATCTCGCGCACGCTGGGCGCGCTGGGCCAGCGCGACGATGCTGCGCTGCATGGGGCTTTGCGCGGTCTGTTCGATCGTGCGACGCTGGCCGCGCCGCTGCGCCACGGCCGCGTGTTCGACGGCATCGACGCGCTGCTGCGGCAGCTGCGGCCGCGCTGGCCGCTGGTGGTGGTGACCAACAAGCCGGGCACCTTGGCGCGCGCGGTGCTCGATGCGGCCGGGATCGGCGGCTGCTTCGTCGCGGTCCACGGGGCCGACACCGCGGCGCTGCGCAAGCCGGCGCCGCTGCTGCTGCAGCGCGCGGCGGCTGGGCTGGGCATCCCGGTTGGCCAGTTGCTGATGGTGGGTGACGGCGCGGCCGACGTCGCGGCCGCCGCCGCGGCTGGCGCGCCCTGCGTCTGGGCCGGCTGGGGCTACGGCGATGTCGGCTCGATGCCGGTGACAGCGGGCTGGTGCATCGAGCGCCCGGCGCAGCTTGCTGCGTTGCTCGAGGCCGCGCCATCGTGATGCGCGCGGGCGCGCGCGGCACCGGCGCGGCGGACTACGGCCGCACGCGGTCGATGCGCAGTTCGACGCTGTCGTTGCGGCCTTGCAGCGCTGCGCTGTGGCCTTCGAGGTCGCCGCTTTGCGGCATGGCCTCGCCGCTGCGCGAGATGCGCGCGCTGACGACCACGTCGTCGAAGTCGGACAGCTTCATGCCTTGGGCCATGGCCATGCTGTCGTCCAGCGTGAACTGCAACGGCAGCTCGGACGCGCTGCGTTTGAGGATGGCCAGCGGCATGCGCGGGCCCTGCGCGGCGCGCGCCAGCACGTACAGCGTGTCGCCAGGTGCGACTTTCGACGCCAGCGCCGGGTCGAGGCTGACGCGGCCGCGGATCGTGCCGGCGGTGGCGACTGCGGCGGGGCCCGCAGCCGAGGCCGCGGCGTGCGCAGCCGCCGTGGCAATGGCAGCAGAGGCAGCAGCGGTGGCAGCCGTAGCGGGCGGCGCCGCGTCGGCCGGCGCCGCGATGCCGCCTGCCGCGCGCGCGTCGGCGATGCTGCGATCGAGCGCGCGGGTGAACTCGCCGTCGGCGCCGCTGGCGGTCTCGCGCGCGCGGCTCCAGTAGCCCACCGCGGCGTTGAAGTCCTTGCGGTTGTAGGCCGCGGTGCCGGCCAGCGCCAGCGCCTTCGGGTTGGTCGGGTCGTGACGCAGCGCCTGTTCGATCAGGCGCAGCGGTTCGCCTTGCAGCGAGCCGCCTTGCTGCATCGCCAGCATGTCGGCCTGGTCGACCAGGATCTGCGGGTGCTCGGGCATCAGCTGCAGCGCGCGGGCGAAGGCGCGGCTGGCGTCGGCGTAGCGCTGCATCAGCGCGTAGCTGCGGCCGAGCATGACCCAGCCTTCGGTGTCGTCGACGTTGCCCGGCGGGCGCTTTTCCATGCGCTCGGCCAGCCGTTCGACCATCTGTTCGACCTGCTGCGCATCGGGCGCTTGCGCCTGGTTGCGCGCGTGTGGCGACAGCGCGGCCGGGTTGCCGGTCCAGCCGTACAGCGCCAGCGCCAGCGCCGGCACCGCCAACACCAGCAGCACCAGCGTGGCGCGCGGCGAGCCGGCGTGCCAGGCGGCGCCGGCGGCGGTGCTTTCCTCATCGAGCACGCGGCGCTCGATCTCGGCGCGCGCGCTGCGGTGCTGCGCGGCATCGAGCGTGCCTTGCGCCAGATCCTGATCGAGCTGGCGCAGCTGCACCTTCAGCAACTCGAGGTTCGACACCCCGCCCTTGGCCGCACGCGGTGCGCGGCGCAGCGCGACCACCAGCACCGCCACGGCCAGCAGCAGCATCAGCGCGGCGATGATCACGAAGCCTGTCATGTTCAACTCTTGTCCTGATCGAGCAGGCGGCGCAGGCGTTCGCTTTCGTCGGCCTGCAGTGGCGCAGCGCTGCTGCGCCGGCGGCGGATGTTCACGGCCAGCGCGATCAACGCGATGCCCAGCAGCACGAAAGGCCCGCCCCACAGCAGCCAGGTGCTGGCCTTGAGCGGCGGCTTGTACAGCACGAAGTCGCCATAGCGCTGGGTCATGAAGTCGACGATCTGCTCGCGGCTTTGCCCTTGCTGCAGCTTCAGCCGGATCTGCTGGCGCAGGTCCACCGCCAGGTCGGCCTGCGACGCGGCGATGGTCTCGTTCTGGCACACCAGACAGCGCAGTTCCTCGGCGATGCGCATCACCTGGGCTTCGAGCACCGGGTCGTCGGCCAGCGGCCGCGCCGTCTGTGCGGCTGCCAGCGTCGCCGCCATCGCGCAGCCCAACGCCAGCAGCAGCGGCGCGAGCCAGCCGTGCAGCCAGCCGCGCGGCGCAGACACGGCGGCGCGGCGGCGGCCGAGCGCCGGCCGCGCGGAGCGAGCGCCGTCACGCATTGAGCTTCTTCACCAGCGGCAGGATGGTGTCGCGCAGCACCTCGAGCGTGACCGGCCCGATGTGCTTGAGCCGGATCGTGCCGTTCTTGTCGATGACGAAGGTCTCGGGCACGCCGTACACGCCGAAGTCGATGCCCACCAGGCCCTTGGTGTCGGACAGCGACACCAGGTAGGGGTCACCGTGCTTGGCCAGCCAGGCCAGCGCGTCCTCGCGCCGGTCCTTGTAGTTCAGGCCGTAGATCGGCACCGTGCCGCTGCCGGCCAGTTCCACCAGCACCGGGTGCTCGATGCGGCAGGCCACGCACCACGAGGCCCACACGTTGAGCAGCCAGACCTTGCCCTTCAGATCGTGCAGTGCCATCGTCTGCTCGGGTGCGTCCAGCCGCGGCAGGTTGAAGGCCGGCGCCGGCTTGTCGATCAGCGGCGAGGGCACCTCGCGCGGGTCCAGCTTCAGCCCCACCGCGAGGAAGCCGACCAGCACCGCAAACACCAGCAGCGGCAACAGGTAGCGCTTCATGGGTTGGCGCCGCGGCGGGCCAGCGCCGGGTTCGGATTGGGGCTGCGCGGGGGCGCGGCCTGGTCGGCGGCGCCGACCCTGCGCGGCGCGCGGTAGCGGCGGTCGAGCACCGCAAGCAGGCCGCCCAGCGCCATCAGCAGGCAGCCGCCCCAGATCCAGCCGACCAGCGGCTTGTAGTACACGCGCACGCTCCAGGCGCTGCCGTCCAGCGGCTCGCCCAGCGACACGTACAGGTCGCGGGTGAAGCCGCGGTCGATCGCGGTCTCGGTCATCGGCATGCGGCTGACCAGGTAGTTGCGCCGCTCGGGGTGCAGCGTGGCGATCGTGCGGCCGTCGCGCGACAGCTGCAGCGTGCCGCGCGCGGCGGTGTAGTTGGGGCCGCGCGCCTCGTGCACGCCGTCGAAACGCACGGTCATGCCGGCGATCTCGGTGCTTTCGCCGGGCGCCATGCGCAAGTCCTTCTCGACCTGGAAGCCGCCGACGATGGTGACGCCGAACACGAACACGGCGACGCCGAAGTGCGCCAGCAGCATGCCGTACCAGCTGCCGGGCTGCTGCGCCATCCAGGCGCGCCAGCGCGCCGCCGGCTGCTCGCGCAGCTTGCTCCACAGCGTCCACAGCGTGGTGCTGGCGATCCACACGCCCAGCAGCAGGCCGAAGCCGATCATCGGCGTCCAGCGGCCGAGCACGAACGGCGCGATCGCCGCGCTGACGAAGCTCACCGCCAGCGCCCAGCGCAGCTTGCGCGCCAGATCGCCGATCTTGGCCGAACGCCAGCGCGCGATCGGGCCGATGCCCATCAGGAACAGCGCCGGTGCCATCAGCGGCACGAACACGGCGTCGAAGTAGGGCGGGCCGACCGAGATCTTGCCCAGCCCCAGCGCGTCCAGCACCAGCGGGTACAGCGTGCCCAGCAGCACCGCCGACGCCGCCACCAGCAGCAGCACGTTGTTGGCCAGCAGCATCGATTCGCGCGACACCCACTCGAAGCTGCCGCCGGCGCCGACTTTGGGCGCGCGCCAGGCGAACAGCAGCAGCGAGCCGCCCACCACCAGCGCGAGGAAGCCGAGGATGAACACGCCGCGCGCCGGGTCGCTGGCAAAGGCGTGTACCGAGCTGAGCACGCCCGAGCGCACGATGAAGGTGCCCAGCAGCGACAGCGAGAACGCCAGGATCGCCAGCAGCGCGGTCCACATGCGAAAGCCGCCGCGCTTTTCGGTCACGGCCAGCGAGTGCATCAGCGCGGTGCCCACCAGCCAGGGCATGAAGGAGGCGTTCTCCACCGGGTCCCAGAACCACCAGCCGCCCCAGCCGAGCTCGTAGTAGGCCCAGAAGCTGCCGAGCGCGATGCCCAGCGTGAGGAAGCACCAGGCGACCGTGGTCCAGGGCCGCGACCAGCGCGCCCAGGCGGTGTCCAGCCGCCCCGACAGCAGCGCGGTCACGGCAAAGGCAAAGGCGACGCTGAAGCCGACATAGCCCATGTACAGCAGCGGCGGGTGCAGCACCATGCCCGGGTCCTGCAGCAGCGGGTTCAGGTCTTGCCCGTCGGCGACGGCCGGCAGCAGCCGCTCGAAGGGGTTGGACGTCAGCAGCGTGAACAGCATGAAGCCGCACGACACCAGGCCCATCACGCCGAGCACCCGCGCCTGGGTGCGCTCGTCCAGCGGCTTGGAGAAGAAGGTCACCGCGCAGGTCCAGCCTGACAGGATCAGCGACCACAGCAGGATCGAGCCCTCGTGGTTGCCCCACACCGCGGTGAACTTGTAGGCCGCCGGCAGCATGCTGTTGGAGTGGTTTGCCGCCAGCGCCACCGAGAAGTCGTCGGTCATGAAGGCCCAGGTCAGGCAGGCGTAGGCGATCAGCATGAAGCCGAACTGCGCGCGCGCCGACGGCCGCGCCAGCGCCACCCACGCGGCGTTGCCGTTGGCCGCGCCGATCAGCGGCAGCACGCTTTGGGCGAGCGCCATCGCCAACGCCAGGATCAACGCGAAGTGGCCGATCTCGGGAATCATGGTTGCACCTTCATGTCGGTGGGCAGTTGGCCGTGGCGCGCCTTTTCCAGCGCCTCGGCGGCCTCGGGCGGCATGTAGTTCTCGTCGTGCTTGGCCAGCACCTGCTCGGCACGGAACACGCCGTCGGCGCCCAGCTTGCCCTGCGCGACCACGCCCTTGCCCTCCTTGAACAGGTCGGGAAGCATGCCGGTGTACGACACCGGCACGCGCTGCGCCATGTCGGTGACGACGAACTTCACCGTCAGGCTGCTGCCGTCGCGCTTCAGGCTGCCTTCCTCGACCAGGCCGCCGATGCGAAACGAGCGGTCGCGCGGCGCCTCGTTGGCCGCGATCTGCGACGGGCTGAAGAAGAACACCAGGTTGCTCTGGAAGGCGTTCAGCACCAGCAGCACGGCCACGCCCAGCGTGGCCAGCCCGGCCACGATGGCCACGGCGCGTCGGGTTCTAGGATTCATGGATCGGCCTCGGGTCCAGGTCGTCGGTTTCGTCCAGCGGCAACTCGCGCAGCCGGCGCCGGCGTGCGCTCAGCGCCCAGCACTCGGCGGCGATCGCGGCCGCGCACATGCCCAGCGAGCCCCACACGTACAGGCCATAGCCGCCCATGTGCGCGAATTCGCCCAGGCTGCTCCAGTTCATCGCCGTGCCCTTGCGCGGGCCGCGGCGCTGGCGCCGCGCCGGTGCTGGCGGCACCGGGCCTTGGACGCCGCGCGGCAGGCGGGGGCGTTCATGCCGGCTCCAGCACCGCGCGCGCCCAGCGCGTGTGGCGCTCGCGCTCGAGGATGATGATGCGCACCCGTGCCAGTACCGCCGCGATGCAGTACATCCAGAACGCCAGCGTCATCACCAGCATGCCGGCCAGCATCACGCTGGCCATGCTGGGCGAGCGCGTCAGGCTGACCGAAGCACCCTGGTGCAGCGTGTTCCACCACTGCACCGAGAAATAGATGATCGGCACGTTGACCACGCCCACCAGCGCCAGCAGCGCGGCGGCGCGGTCGGCGCGGCGTTCGTCGTCGATCGCGGCGTGCAGCGACATGAAGCCTATGTACAGAAACAGCAGGATCAGTTCCGAGGTCAGCCGCGCGTCCCACACCCACCAGGTGCCCCAGGTCGGCTTGCCCCACAGCGCGCCGGTCCACAGCGCGAGAAAGGTCATCCACGCCCCGGTGGGCGCCAGCGCCACCGCCATCATCGACGCCAGCCGGGTGTTGAAGATCAGCCCCACCGCGGCCCAGAAGGCCAGCGCCAGGTAGCAGATCATCGACATCCAGGCGGCGGGCACGTGCACGAAGATGATGCGGTACGACTCGCCTTGCTGGTGGTCGGTGGGTGCCAGCGCCAGCCCGATGGTCAGCCCGGCCAGCGTCAGCAGCAGCGCGGCAATGGCGAACCACGGCAGCGCGCGTCCGGCCAGCGGATAGAAGCGTTGCGGGGCGGCGTAATGGGTCCAGGACATGAACCCCGCATTTTGCCTTGCGCTGCGGGTTTGCCCTTGACAGCGGTCTAGTGCGCCGAGCATGGCCGGCCTGGCGTAGGGTTATTCGAGCGCGATGCGCAGCGCCGCCGCCGCGGCCAGCGGCGCCAGCACCAGCCCGACCAGCAGCATCGCGCCCAGCAGCGAAAAGTGCGCGGCCAAGCCCAGCCCGGCCATGCTGGCCTCGACCGCGCCGGCGCCGAAGATCAGCACCGGCGAGGCCAGCGGCAGCACCAGCAGCGACAGCAGCACGCCCGCGCCGCGCAAACCCACCGTGAGCGCGGCGCCGATCGCCCCGAGCAGGCTGAGCACCGGCGTGCCCAGCAGCAGCGACAGCATCAGCACCAGCGCGGCCTGCATGCCCAGGTCGAACTGCAGCGCCAGCAGCGGGCTGATCAGCACCAGCAGCAACCCCGAGGCCAGCCAGTGCGCGGCCGTCTTGGTCAGCACCAGCAGCGCCAGCGGTGTGGGCGACAGCAGCATCTGCTCGAGCGTGCCGTCGGCGTGATCGTCGGCGAACAGCCGCCCCAGCGCCAGCATCGACGCCAGCAGCGCCGCCACCCACACCACGCCAGGGGCCATGCGGCGCAGCAACTCGAACTGCGGCCCCACGCCCAGCGGGAACAGGCTGACCACGATGACGAAGAACACCAGCGCGCTGCCGGTGTCGGCGCGGCGGCGCAGCGCGATGCGCAGGTCGCGGCGCAACACCGCAAGCAGCGCCGCACCGATGCGCGCATCGGACTCGCCGCAGCCGGGCGCCCAGCGGTCGTGCGGGCTTGCGGCCGGCGTGTCGCCCGACACCGCGGTGTGGGCCAACGCATCGGCCGGCGCGGCGCTCGGGCTGCGGGGCATGGCGGCACTCACCCCAGCGCCAGCGTGCGCTGCGCGCAGTGCGCGCTCAGGCCCACCGCCTGGTGGCTGGTCAGCACCACCATGCCGGCGCGCTGCAAGTGGCCTTCGATCAGGCCGAGCAGCCAGCCGGTGGCGGCGGTGTCCAGCGCGTTGAACGGCTCGTCGAGCACCCACAGCCGAGCCGAGCCCAGCGGCAGCCGCGCCAGCGCGGCGCGGCGGCGCTGGCCTTGCGACAGCGAACGCGCGGGCAGATGCTCGCGCCCGCTCAAACCCGCCGCGGCCAGTGCTTGCCGCGCCGCGGCATCGTCGGGCGCGTCGCCGCCCAGGCGGGTGGCCACGCGCAGGTTCTCCAGCGGCGTCAGGTCGTCCTTCAAGGCGGCAGCGTGGCCCAGGTAGATCAGCTGGCGGTGAAAGCTGTCGCGCACCCGCTTCAGATCCTGCCCCTGCCACAACACCTGGCCGTGCGCCGGGGCGAGCAGCCCGCACAGCATGCGCAGCAAGCTGGTCTTGCCGGCACCGTTGGCGCCGGTCACGCGCAGCAGCTGGCCCGCTGCCAGCGTGGCGTTCAGGCCGCGAAACAGCCGGCGCCGGCCGCGCACGCAGGCCAGGTCGCGCAGTTCCAGCAGCGCCGCGGCCGGCGGTGTGGCCGCGGGGCTGTCGACGGATAGGGTGGACGAAACGACGGTCGCGGGCATGGCAGGGCGTGGCAGGCGGAGCGGCAAACCGCCAGCGGGCGGCGCGCCATTGTCGGCGCATCGTGGCTGCTGCCCGGCCGCGGCAGGCCAAAGGCTGCGGCGCCGCGCGGCGGCGTATATGCTGCAGACCCTTGTCGTTGGGCATGCACCGGCCGATGAACACACTGCTGCGTGGCGCACTGCTGGCTGCACTTGCCGTTGCGCTGCACGGCTGCGCCAACTACCAGCCGCAGCAGATTCGTCCGGGCCAGTCCGAGGCCGAGGTGCTGGGCCTGATGGGCAAGCCCACCGGCCGCTACCCCGGCCCGCAGGGCCAGACGCGGCTGGAGTTCGCCACCGGTCCCTATGGCCGCGTCACCTGGATGGTCGACTTCGACGCCGCCGGCAAGGTGCTCGGCTGGGACCAGGTGCTTGACGAGGCCCACTTCACCCGGGTGCAGCTGAACTACCAGGGCAAGGACCAGCAATGGCTGCGCTACACGCTGGGCCGCCCGGGCGAGGTGCGCGGCGGCGGCTGGCAGGGCGGGCAGGTCTGGTCGTGGCGCTACCCGACCAACGAATGCCTGTGGTACCAGGTGTCGATCCTGGACGATGGCATGTTGCGCGACGGCGGCGCCTATGGCATCGATCCGCGCTGCGATCCGCCCAGCCCGTCAGGCAGACGCTGATGGCTGGCGTCACGCTGTACGGCATCCCGGGCTGCGATACGGTCAAGCGTGCACGCGCCTGGTTGAGCGGGCAGGGTGTGGCCTACGCATTCCACGACTTCAAGAAGGCTGGCGTGCCGGCGGCGCTGCCGCTGTGGATCGATGCGCTGGGCTGGGAGCGCCTGCTCAACCGTTGCGGCACCACCTGGCGCCGGCTGGACGACGTGCAGCGCGCGGCCGTGACCGACGCCGCGAGCGCGGCGGCGTTGATGCACGCGCAGCCCAGCGTGATCAAGCGCCCGGTGGTGCAGTGGGCCGACGACAGCCTCAGCGTCGGCTTCGATGCCGACGCTTGGGCGCTGCGGCTGGCGCGCTGAGCGGGCCGCGCCGCGCCGGTGCGGCACCCCGGCGAACAGCCGCCAGCCGCCGC